>JASKJZ010000028.1 GCA_030154385.1 Clostridiales bacterium | reverse complement strand
GTTTTTGAAGAAGTGTCTCCATATCCAAAGTTGATATAACAGTTATCCGTGATGTGATTTGCGATATAAATGTAGGCGGCTTTTGCGATGGTGTCATTTACCTCGCCTGGATTTGGATTGGTTGGAACCACATAGGAATCCTTTAACCCATATTTTTCGATTAATTTATTCTCGAGAGCATGCCTTGCTTCAAAGGATGAGGAAATTTTAAATTGAACAATTCCAGTTTGTCTGGATTTGTCTAAAAGCTTAATTACTCTCATTCTAGATATTCCGAGTGTATCCGCAATTGCTTGTTGTGTCATGTTTTCCATATAGTAATACCAAGAAGCCTTAATCATTAGATTTTGTTCATAGTTTTCTTCTGCATCATACATATTGTTCATCTCCTGTCAAAATATTTTTTTGATATAACGTAAGAATCATTTGAAAAATTCCAGTTTATTCCATTATACATGGTGAAACATATACAGACAAATTATAATTAAAGAAACAATTGTATAAAATATCTGAAAATGTAAGTGGAGAAAAACAGGGTGAATAAAATTACAAATGTTTGAGTGTGAAACAAAAGATATTTTCTTTAGTATAGCAATGTCCTTAAAAAAAGTCAATGTAAAAGTAAAAAAAATAACAGAAACAATCTGAAAAAACGGTAAAAGCTATGTATGCGAGGAAGATTTGGTAAATTCAGATGTATATAGTGCACAATTCATATGGAATAAAAATAAAATAATTGTGCAATTAATGTTTTGGGTGTTGACAAATGATATTCCATAACGTATGATGAGTTTAACGAACAAAATATTTAGGTGCACACAAATGTTGCACATGGAATGGGAGGAAGGAAAATGCAAAAAACTGGGGCATCAGACAAAAAAACATTACTATCCATTCAGAACATACATAAATCATTCGGACTGAATCGCGTGCTAAAGGGGATTAATCTGGAATTGCATAAAGGAGAGGTAATATCCTTAATTGGTGGAAATGGTGCGGGTAAGAGTACTCTGATGAAGATTATTATGGGAATTCATCAACCAGATGAAGGGAATATATGGATAAAGGGGCAACAGGTTACGCTATCCAAACCTTCGGTTGCTCTTGCGAATGGAATTTATATGGTTCCGCAAGAACCAATGCTATTTCCGAATATGACAGTAGAAGAAAATATTACAATGGGATTTGATGAAAAGTCAGCCGTACTGCATACGCGGTTAGTAGAGCAAATGCAGGAAGCGGGATGGGAACTTGATTTAAATAGGAAAGCAAGCAGTTTATCAATAGCGGAACAGCAGTTGGTAGAAATTTTAAGAGGGCTTCTGCGGGAAGCACAGATTCTTATATTAGATGAACCTACGAGCGCACTTACTTTTGATGAGGTTCAGAGCCTTTTTGAATGTGTGAATAAATTGAAAACAAAGGGTATTGGAATCATATATATTACGCATCGGTTGACCGAGGTCTTTGAAATATCTACCAGTGTAGCAATTATGCGAGATGGCATTATTACGCTCTGTGGTAATGCTTGTGAGTTTACAAAGGAATCGTTGGTTCTTGGGTTATTACCGGACACAAAAGAAGATAAGGAAAAAGTAGAGACGAAATCGTATGAGATTGATTATGAACATGCAAAACCAGTGCTTGAATTAGAGAATTTAAGTGGTTATGGATTTAATAATGTTTCACTGAAACTCTATCCAGGAGAAATTCTAGGAGTAGCAGGAGTGGTTGGTGCAGGACGAACAGAACTTGCATTGACTATTTTTGGAAGGGATAAAGTGCTTGGAGGAAAGGTAAGACTTGAGGGTAAGGATATCACTGGATTTTCTACTAAAAAAGTGATTCAAGCAGGAATCAATTATGTTCCGGAGGATCGTCATCTTCAAGGATTGTTTAAGATTGCAGATGTTGCGATTAACACCACATCGGCTGTTCTATCGGAACGCTCTATGGGACGTTTTTTTGTAAATCGCAGAAAGGAAAAAGAATTAACTCAGACTTATATTGATGATTTTCGAATTAAGGTAACCGGGCAACAGCAGCTTACGGGGAGCTTATCAGGCGGAAATCAGCAAAAAATAGTAATTGGAAGAAGTCTTACAACTCAGCCTAAAGTTGTGATTTTGGATGAACCGACACGAGGTATTGATGCTGGAGCACGTGGTGATGTATACGCAATTATCCATCAATTAAGGCAGCAAGGAGTTTCAGTATTATTAATATCTTCAGATATGGAAGAAATTGTTGAACTTTCGGATCGTGCTGTCTCGGTTTTTCAAGGGCGGATAAATGCAGAGTTTTCGAAAACAGAAATTAATCAGGACAATTTAATGTCTGCTGCGTTTGATGTAAAGGCAGAGGGAGAGGTGAGAACATGAAAACATTAAAAAAACTCACAAAAATAAGAGAGATGAGTAGTTTTTTATTCTTATTCATATTATTTTTGGTCGTAGGATTGATTAATTTTGATTTTTTTACACCAGGGAATATTGTAGCATGCTTTAATGATAGTGTCGTTTTTACACTCCTGGCAGTGGGAATGGCTTTTACTATATTTACTGGTGAGATAGATGTATCAATCGGTGCCAACCTTGGTTTTACTGCTGCAGTGGTAGGCTCCCTTTTACGAGATGGACATAACTGGGTTTATGCATTTTTGGTTGGTATTTTGGTAGGTGCCTTAATTGGTTTGTTTAATGGATGGGGAGTAGCGGTTTTAAAGATTCCTTCTTTGATATTTACATTAGGTACCAATGGTCTTTTAAGAGGACTTATTTACGTTTATACAGGCGGTGCATGGGTTGAAAATCTTCCAGGCAGATTTACATCCTTATCCTCAAAAACAATAATGGGGAGCCTAACGGTATACTATTTTGTGGCTCTGGTAATGGTAATAGTGCTTCATTTCATTTTAACGAAAACAAAAAAAGGAAAGTATTTTATTGCGGTTGGGGATAATGCTGGTGGAGCTGTTTTGGTTGGAATTCCGGCGGTACAGACTAAAATAATTGCCTATATCGCATGTGGCATTTTTGCTGCGGCAGCTAGTATTGTTTATGCATCTCGCATTGGATTTGTTACGGCTATTGCTGGGAATGGATATGAAATGAAAGCGGTAGCGGCATGTGTTATTGGAGGAATTAGCCTGACAGGAGGGCTTGGCAGTGTCATCGGTGCTTCCATTGGAGCGGTCATTATGTCAAGCGTTAGTCGTATTTTAGTCTTTATGGGATTTTCATCGGATTATGATAATACAATAACAGGGTTTATGCTTATTACGATTGTTGTGGTGGACGCCCTGCTTCAAAGACATAGTACAGAAAAGATCAGACATGATCGTTTAGCGGCAAGAGCTACATGTGAAACCAGGGCAATGAATCACAAGAAAGGAGAATCAGCATGAATAAGATGGCTATAAAAAAAGGACTCCTTAATTGGGACAGTTTCTTATTTCTCGTATTAATTATGGAATTTATTGTATTTGGAATGGCAAATCCAAAGTTTCTAATGCCCCGTGTATTGCTGGCTAGTGTCAATGATTTTATAGCAATCTGCATTATCGCACTGTTTGTTACCTTTGTTATGATTACTGGTGGAATTGATATACAGGCAGCTGCTATTGTGGGTCTTTCTTCTATTATAATAGGTGTGGCTTGGCAGGATGGCGGATTAAATATTTGGGTTGCATCTTTGCTTGCAGTGGTAGTGGCAGCGTTATGCGGGGCTTTATCTGGATTTTTTATTGCATACTGTGGAGTCCAATCCATGGTAGTAACCCTTGGCGGCAGCTTTTTGTACGCTGGATTTGCTCTGCTGGTATCCAATCTTTCGGCAACAGAGAGTTATCAAGGAATTACAGGATTTCCTCCATATTTCAAAATTATATCGAAGTTTAAACTCTTTGGAATCATACCAAGCCAGTTATTGTTATTTGTGGTACTTATTGTAATTGCATATTTATTATTACACCGATCCAAATATGGGCGTTATATATTTTTAGTTGGCATAAATCAGGAAGCAGCAGAATTTTCGGGCATCAATACAAGACTTGTCATATTAAGTACATACGTTTTATCGGCGGTGAGTGCAGCAATCGCAGGAATTATGCTGACATCGTATCTTGGAACTTCGAAAAGTGATTTAGGTTCAAACCTAACCTTAAATATTATTACTGCTGTTGTGCTCGGTGGAACATTGAGTACTGGTGGTAAGGGAAGTGTAATTGGTACGGCCTTTGCATCTTTGGTAATTGGTATTTTGAGGTTTGGACTTCCACTTTGCTTTAAGGTAAATTCACAATATCTTGATATACCAGTTGGACTGCTACTACTTACAGTTGTGATAGGCAGAGCCATTTTGTACAATCCTAAAACAATTGCATTATTGGGAAAAGGAAGGAAATAAATGGGAGATTATTCAAAGCAAAAATGCTTTTGAATATATAAAAGAAGGAGGTTTATTTTATGAAAATGAAAAAAGTAATGTCAATGGTACTTGCATTATCCATGGTATTATCTTTAACCGCTTGTGGAGGCGATGCAAAAACAGAAACGCAAGGGACGAGTGATACGAAACCTGCTACAGATCAGGAAACAAAAACAGATGCATCTGCAACAGATAGTGCTGCGGGAGCAGATATTGCGGGAAAGACGGTTGTGTTTATTCCAAAGCTAACAGGTAATGCATTTTTTGAAGCTGCAAATGATGGGGCACAAAAGTATGCAGCGGATTGGGGAATTACCGTTGATTATCAAGGAAGTGCAACAGCAGGAGTTGCAGATCAGGTACAAGTTATCAATAATGCTGTCGCAAGTGGTGCAGATGCAATCTGTATTTCGACAGTAGATGCAGCGGGGGTTAAAGATGCCCTGCAGGCAGCAAGAGATGCTGGATTAGTTGTTTGTACATGGGATTCAGATGCTACTTCGGATGCAAGATCACTTATGGTTTCTCAAGGAACACCGGAAGTTTTAGGACAAATGCTGGTAGATATGTCAGTAGATGCTTTGAAAAAACGTGGCGTTGATCCAGAAAAGGATGCAGTTAAATATGTATGGCATTACTCGCAAGCGACGGTAACGGATCAGAATTCATGGCAGGTTGCTGGGGAAAAGATTATTGCTGAAAAATATCCGAACTGGGTTAAGGTTGCAGATAACTATTATTCAGAGCAGGATGCAGAAAAGGCTGTTTCGGTGGGATCTGCAATTTTAGATGCTTATTCCGATATCGACTTAATCATATGTAATGATTCAACCGCTTTGCCAGGTCAGCTAAAGGCAGCACAAAATAAAGGATTGGGAAGAGATGATATTACCATTACTGGATTTGCAAGTCCTCAGTCTATCAAAGAGTATTGCGATGCAAAAGTTCTGTATGAATGGGGCTTGTGGGACTGCGGTATTCAAGGAGCGATGGGATGCTATCTTGCTGCTTATTTAGCAGCTGGAAATGAACTTAAGGTTGGAGATAAGATTACGATTCCTAATATTGGTGACTGTGTAATTCTTGCAAATGATTGCTTGACAGAGGGCGATACAACAGCTGATAAAAATAATGGTGTTGTGCTATTGCCAGAACGTGTTATTTTTGATGAAAGCAATGTAAATGATTATAATTTCTAATGGTATAACGTAGTTAAATACGCATGAAATGAAACAAGTATGAAATGAAACAAGTATGAAACGAAATGGGACTAAAAGTAGGAGGCTTAATAAATGGCAGATATAGATGGATTAAAAGTTGCAAAAGATTATAAAGTAGGAGTACCTTTTGCAAATCAAGGAAACTTTCATGTGAAAGGAGCTAATAATCTTGATTGGGGAATGAAAAAACATCTTTCCAACATATTCGATCCTGTAAGTGGAAACACGGTAATGTTTGCGTTCGATCATGGATATTTTATGGGATCAACGGCCGGATTAGAACGATTGGATATCTTGATACCTCAGTTAATTCCTCATGTGGATGTTTTAATGGGAACAAGAGGAGCGCTTAGAACCTGCGTTCCGCCAGAAGGCAGAAAGGGAATCGCGCTCCGCACGACTTCGGGTTCTTCGATGTTAAATGATGATTTGTCTCATGAAGTGATTGCGGTTGACATTGAAGATGCAATTCGCATGAATGCGGACTGTATGGCAGTGCAGACCTTCATTGGAGCAGATGGTCAATTGTCAAGTCTCGAAAATTTGTCAAAGACGATTAATATGGGAATGCGCTATGATATCCCGACTATGGGTGTGATTGCAGTCGGTAAGCAGATGGAAAGAACAGATCGGTTCTTTAAGCTAGCTACTAGAATTGTAGCTGAATTAGGAGCAAATATTATAAAGACTTATAACTGCGAAAATTTTGAAGAGATTGTTGCAGCTTGTCCAGTACCTATTGTTGTTGCAGGTGGAAAGAAACTTGCTGAAAAAGATGCACTTTCCCTTGCATATGAGGTGATAAGTAAAGGGGCAAGAGGAGTGGACATGGGAAGAAATATTTTCCAGAGTCAAGATCCTGTTACGATGGCTCAAGCGGTTAATATGGTTGTTCATAAAGGCGCCACAGATAAAGAAGCATATGAATTCTATTTAGATACAAAAAAATAGAAAAGCTGTATGCATTAGGAGCAAGAAGTTGATTGATTTTATATCAGCTTCTTGCTTTTTTGCGTATATTGGGATTGACGTCACCTGGAATAGAAATTAGAATAAAGGAAAGGAAATAAATAGGTATTATAATGTATAATCATAATATAATAAAGGAGAATTTTATATGTATACAGCGGGAATTATCACAATGAGCGACAAAGGATCAAGAGGAGAACGGGTTGATAAAAGCGGACCTTTAATTGAGGAAATTTTGAGAACTACAAAGGTATATGAAGTAAAGGAAATGATTTTAATACCAGATGATAAGGAGCAGATTTTGGAAGAATTGATACGGATGTCTGATATATTAAAGCTAGATTTAATACTTACGACTGGTGGAACTGGTTTTTCAATTCGTGATGTTACACCAGAGGCGACTCTTGCGGCAGCCACGAGAAATGCACCAGGTATTGCAGAAGCAATAAGAGCCTACTCTATGACAGTTACAAAGCGTGCTATGCTAAGTCGTGGTGTTTCGGTAATAAGGGGACAAACACTTATTATAAACCTTCCGGGTAGTCCAAAAGCGGTGGAGGAAAGTTTGACATATATTCTTTCGGAATTAGGGCATGGAATTGATATTTTAAAAGGAAGCGCCAGTGAATGTGCCAGAAGGGAAGGAAACTCATGAAGAATAGAAAAATGAAGGTAAGCACGGTAACGTATGTCGCAGTTTTAATGCTATTCTTTATCTTGATTGTTGTTTTTCGATTCGTTCCGTCGAAATGATTCGTGGAGCGGCAAGGGTGATTCACTATACAGGGTTTATAGGAGGAGCAACCCAAATTGTTGTAAAAGAAGAAATACAAGGGAGTCAAAATGATTCTTTGATTCAGCTTATTGATGAAATGATTCCCATGCTTCAAACAGGTGAAGGAGAATATGAGGTACCTTTATTACAGGATGTCACATATCAAAATCATATGAGTAAGGTGGCAGAGGAATGGGAAAAAATTAAATCAGAAATTTATAAAGTTAGAAATGGTGAATCTACAAAATTGCTCTATGATTATAGTGAGAACACATACAATGATATCAACCTAGCGGCTTTTTCTGCGCAAGCTTATATGGAAAGCTATGTAAATCGGATCAAGATAATATTATATCTTCTTTATCTTGTATTTTTCGTCTTATTAGGGGTGCTGTTCTATACGCTTGCAAAAAATGCAAGACTTTCATCAAAGGCTAAAACGCTAAACCAGATGGCATACTATGATCCCTATACAGGAATTGCAAATAAAGCATCTTGTGACAAGAAGATTGAAGAATATACGCAGCATTCCTATTTGGGATATCTGACGGTTATCGTACTCGATTTAAACCGACTAAAAGCAACGAATGACCAGTATGGACATCAAGCTGGTGATTTACTGATACGAAATCTTGCACTTTTACTTAGCCGAGTTGGAAGTGAATACGGTTTTGTTGGTCGTTTCGGAGGCGATGAGTTTATTGGTATCTTCGAAGATTGTTCGGAAGAAAAAGCAAAACGTTTTATGGAACAGTTAGTTACGGTTATAAAAGAAAAAAATGGAGAGATAGAACATTCTTGGGAGAAAATTAGCTGTGCCGTAGGATATGCAGTGGGCTATAGGGGAGAGAAAGACATAAAGACCCTGTTTCAAGAAGCAGATCAGCGCATGTATGAAGTTAAGCGTATTATGAAAGAAAAAGAGCGAGAAGACTTAAATCTTACAAAAAATAACGATTCACACGAAAAAAATAATTTTGTGAAGAATTTGTGAAAAGAGGGTTTTGTTCACAAAATTTTCGCAATCTCCTCGTATCATAGAAACGATTTGAATTTCCCATGTTAGGAGGAGAAAAAATGATAGAAGTAAAAGATCTAGTCAAGCGCTATGATGGTCATATCGCAATTGACGGCCTGAGTTTTTCAGTAGACAAAGGCGAAGTTGTTGGCTTCTTAGGACCCAATGGAGCAGGTAAATCAACAACCATGAATATCATAACAGGATATATTCCAGCAACCGAGGGTACGGTAGTTGTCGATGGGCATGATATTATGGAGGAACCTCAGTTGGTAAAAAAATCCATTGGATATCTCCCCGAAATACCCCCTTTGTATCCGGATATGCGAGTGATTGAGTATTTGTCATTCGTAGCAGAATTAAAGAATGTCGATAAAAAGAAGCGAGGTGCCATGATTGAAGAGATTATGGGACTTACGGGAATTTTAGACCGAAAGCTTCAATTGATTAAGCACTTATCGAAAGGATATAAACAGCGTGTGGGTCTTGCGAGCGCTATTATGGGTTATCCAGAGGTGATTATTTTGGATGAACCAACGGTTGGTCTCGATCCGATGCAAATTATTGAGATCCGTGATTTAATAAAAAAGCTGAGTAAGGATCATACAGTCATTCTTAGTTCTCATATATTATCAGAGGTAAGTGCTGTTTGTGATAAAATTATGATTATCAATAAAGGAAAACTGATTGTAAGCGATACGCCACAGAATTTGACAAATCGTATGCAGACGGCGCAAGTAATTGAGCTTTTAATAAAAGGAAGTCAGGAGATGGTAGAAAAGGCTTTTGAAGGGCTTATGGAGACCATCAAAGAAATGAAAGTAGAAGAGATGGGGGAGGATGAGTGCCGACTTATAATAACTGGAAATGGAACAGAAGATATTCGAGAAGTTATTTTTTATACATTGGCGGATGCAAAGTGTCCCATTCTTGAAATGAAGGCTTCTACGATGTCCCTTGAGGACATTTTCTTAGAAGTAACAAAAGAGGAGGGAACAAACGATGCTTGCAATCTATAAAAAAGAATTAAAATCTTATTTCACTTCCATGATTGGCTTTGTATTTATGGCATTTTTTCTTGCTATTTTAGGAATTTATACCGTTGCATATAATCTGGTAAATGCATACAGTAATTTTGAATATGTGTTGAACTCACTTTCTTTTGTTTTGATTCTATTGGTTCCAATTATAACAATGCGGGTTATTGCGGAAGAGAAGAAGCAAAAGACAGAGCAGCTCTTATATACAGCACCAATTTCAGTTGAAAAGATTGTGCTTGGAAAATTTTTTGCGGTTCTTACGTTATTTTTAATACCAATGGCTATTTCGATGTGTTATCCGCTCATCTTAAGACAGTTTGGAACGATAAATTTTGCAACTGCTTATGGAGGAATTTTAGGATTTTCGCTGATGGGAGCAACCTATATCGCGCTTGGTGTTTTTATATCATCTCTTACAGAAAGCCAAGTGATTGCTGCTGTTATATCCTTTCTGGCATTTTTGTTAACTGATTTAATGCCTGCCATCGCAAATATCTTACCATCGGATAAGGTCACATGCGTCGTGGTTTTATATGTCATAATCCTATTAGTGGCCTGGATGCTTTACTTTATGATGCATAGTTTTAAGGTTTCCCTTGCTTTTAGTGTTGTATTTGCGGGTGGACTAACGGCACTCTATTTCTTGAAATCGAGTTTGTTTGATGGATTACTTGTTCGAATGTGCAATGGTATTTCCATCATGTCTCGTTTTGATAATTTTAAAATAGGTATTATTGATGTTACAGCTCTTTGCTACTATGGAAGCATCATTGTATTTTTCCTGTTTTTGACCATTGTATTGATTAAACAGTCCTTTACTCCAAAGCGCCTAAAGAGCGGTGCCTATCAAAGTACATTGATATCTGTTGTGATTGCAATACTAGTTGTGGTGAATCTGATTGCTGCCAAAGCAGATTTGCAATTTGATGTCAGCAGCGAATCAATGTACACGTTAACGGATGCTACAAAAACTCTGATAGAAGGAATAAAAGATCCGGTCACCATCTACTATATGGTAGCAGATGGAGAAGAAACTGCCCAGATTCACAATATAATCAAGCAATATAATGGTTTAAATGGAAAGCTAAAGGTAGAGGAAAAGGATCCAGTACTATATCCTAATTTTTCGAAGCAGTATACCAATGAAGATGTGAGCAGTGAGAGTGTAATTGTAGTGAATGAAACAAACGGACTGTCCAAATATGTACCATATTCGGACATGGAAATAACAGATATTGATTACAATACTTATCAGCAATATACAAAGGCAATCGATGTAGAAGGACAGATTACATCGGCAATTCAATATGTAACAACGGAAAGCCGTCCTAAAATGTATATTGTAACGGGACATGGAGAAGCGGCAATTGGGGATAGCATGAAAAATTCCATTAAGAAGTTGAATATTGATACGGAAGAGCTTGCTACATTGACCGCAGAGGTAATTCCAACTGATTGCGATTTGTTGGTAGTAAATGCCCCTACATCGGATTTATCAAAGGATGAGGTATCCATTATCCAGACCTACCTGGAAAACGGAGGAAAAGCGATTCTTAATGTTTCGTATACCGATCAAACAATGGATAATTATGACGGACTTTTGGAGTATTATGGAATAACGCCAGTAAACGGCGTCGTAATTGAGGAGGCAGGCAATTATGCTGCAAACTATCCTTCTTATATTGTGCCAAGCAAACAAAGCCATGCGATAACGGATTCCATTGATAAATACATGGTACTGGCGGTTTCGCAAGGATTGGAGGTTTCGAGTGATATTCGAAGTACGGTAACGATTGATACACTGCTTACCACCTCAGATCAATCCTATTCAAAAGTAGATGTCTCATCAAATCAGATTGAAAAGGAGAAGGGAGATATTTCTGGTCCGTTCGTCCTTGGTGCTGCAATTACAGAAAAATTTGATGATAAGGAGACAAAAATTGTAACAATTGGTACGGGATACCTTTTGGATGATACCTTTACTTCGACAGGGCAGTTAGGAAATGAGACATTGTTTTTAAATTCTGTAAGCTGGCTATCGGATACGGAGAGTGGATTATCCATTCCAGAGCGAAGTGTTACGCAAACCTATTTAACGGTAACTCCTTCTAGTGCAATTTTCTGGGGAGCCATACTGGTAGTTGTTATCCCTGTGACGCTTTTGATAGCTGGATTGGTAATTTGGCTTAGAAGGAGGAAAAATGGATGAGAAAAAGAAAGCAAATGACATTACTTTTTACTCTTCTATTCTGTATGCTTGGGTTAATACTTGCATATGTACTACTGGGAAAACAATCCAATCAGACCAAAGTGAGTGAAGGAGAGGATGCAAATGAAATTGAATTATATTCTCTTGATACCGACCAGACAAAAAGCCTTACGATTACAAATGAAAATGGCACGCTTTCTCTAATAAAGAAAGAGAATGCGTGGCATCTTACGGATAATGAATCTTTTCCGGTTGACGAAACCAATATTGCGACGATGCTGAATACCCTAAAAAAAGTAAACGCATCGAAATTAGTCGTGGAGGATGCCAAAGATAAGAGTGAATATGGACTCGATCAACCTTCTGTTATCATCGAGATTACATTAGAAAATGGTGTAAGCGCCAAGATTGAGCTCGGAAGCAAGGTTCCAGTAAAGGGTGGTTATTATGGCGTGATTGATGGCGAGAAAACGATATATGTAATGGATGAAACGTACTATACCAATTTTACCTATAAAAAAAGTGACTTGATGCTAGCGCCTTTGGCTCCCTCCATTGATGCCGAAAAGATAACCGATTTAAAAATTACAAGTGGAAACAAAACAGATTTTGAGGCACTCCTAAATAATGATGCAACCTGGACGATTCTTGGAGCATATAAAAGTAACGTCAGGGGTGATTCGAGTAAGCTTTCCAGTCTGTTTGCAAATTATAGCTCCATTTCCTATGGAGATTGTGTGGAATATGATTGTAAGGATGCGAGTGCATATGGAATTGGAACGGATAGTAAGAAGATTGAAATTCAATATATGGAAGAGGATTCCGATCGTAATACAAGTGACGACAGTAGTGCTAGTACTACTACTTCCGATGCAAACGAAACGAAGACAGTGCCAAGACAGTTTAAGCTCCTGATAGGGAAAGAAGATGGTGATGGGAATTATTATGTACAGGCAGAAGACAGTGGATATGTATATCTCATGGATATGGATACGGCGGATGAGCTCACAAGTGTCCAAGCGTTTGATTATGTTTACAAGTACATGGTAAGTGACACCGTGGATATGTTATCAAAGCTTACCATTGAAACACCTGAGAATAAAGCGAAAATCACGTTAAAAGAAACGACCACAAAGGATAAGGATGGTAATAATACTACCTCCTATGTATGCGAGCGAAATGGGAAAGAAATGGATTATGATTCCTTTTCCAAAGCGTATTCAGCGCTTCGGCTAATTGATTACAAGGGAGAAATTAATCCAGATAAAATACTGGGAGATGATTTATATGCCACTTTGACTATCGAAACGGAAAACGGAAAAAATGTGATACAGCTGTATCGCTATGATGATAACAATTACTACCGCGTATCGGTAAATG
>JASKJZ010000027.1 GCA_030154385.1 Clostridiales bacterium | reverse complement strand
AGGAAGGCATTTTGTATGGCTCGTCCAGGCATTCCAACGGGACTTTTTACAATGACAATGTCCTCTTCCTTCGCCGCCAGATAAGCCTCTTTATAGCGAATATCGGCGTCACACTCTGTAGTCGTTACAAATCGGCTGGCCACCTGCACCGCATCTACACCCAAGGAAAACGCATGTGCTGCCTCGTCCTTTGAATCAATGCCCCCCGCAAGTGCAACGGGAATCTTTTTTTGGTAAATGACCTCATATTCACCCACCACAGATAAAATATCCCTAATCTCCTTATCATAGCGCTGTTTTGTAAAGGCAGATAGCTCCTCTTCATGAAAACCCAGGTGCCCGCCCGCCAAAGGGCCTTCTATCACCAAAAGATCGGGACATCTTTTATATTTTTTATCCCAGTACTTTAAAATGACCTGTGCTGACTTTTTGGTCGAGACTATCGGGGCAATTGCAATGTCTGCATCTTTCACAAGCTCTGGCAGATTGGTCGGAAGCCCTGCCCCTGATATGATGAGATCTGCTCCTATTGCAACCGCACGCGCAACGTATTCCTCATAATGGTTACTGGCCACCATGATATTAAATCCGATAATGCCTTCTGGGGCAATCGCTCTGGCTTTTGCAAGCTCTTCCTCCATCGCTAATAGATTGCACCCGATGGGATCTTTGTCAAACTCTGACTTTCGAAAACCAATCTGTGCCGATGAGATAATGCCAACGCCGCCTTCTCTTGCGACGGCACCTGCAAGCCCTGAAAGACTGATTCCAACCCCCATACCACCTTGTATGAGAGGCACTTTTGCTGTTCTATTTTTTATGATTAATGGTTTAACTTCCATTCCAACCTCTTATTCCAATCTAACCCTATGGTTACCAACTAGGGAATTAGAAGTGCCGAAATCTCTGATATCGTTCCTCTAATCGAACCTGCGGATCTTTCCCTAAATTTGTCTGTAGAAAGGCAAGCAGCTTTTCTTCCAGTCTGGCAAGCACGACATCAAGGGTCTCTTTGGTAAATTCCTTAGGCTCTTCCAAGATGTCCTCGATTACCCCAAGATCTTTTAAGTCACTTGCCGTAAGCCGCATTACCTTGGCTGCCTCCTGTGCTCGCTTGCTATCCTTCCATAAAATGCTCGCATAGCCTTCTGGCGACAAAATCGAATAAATGGCATTTTGCAGCATCCAGACCTCATCTGCCACCGCCAGTGCGAGCGCACCTCCGCTTCCTCCCTCGCTTATGACGATCGATACCATCGGAGTCGATAGTGCAGATAGCTCAAACAAGTTTCTTGCAATGGCTTCTCCCTGTCCTTCTTCTTCTGCCGCAAGACCACAAAAAGCTCCCGGCGTATCCACCAGCGCTATGATCGGACGATGGAACTTTTCTGCCTGCTTCATTAAGCGAAGCGCCTTTCGATACCCTTCAGGAGATGGCATTCCAAAGTTTCTGGCTACATTATCAGCCGTGTTTTTACCCTTTGCCTGGGCAATTACCGTCACGCTGACTCCATGAAAAGTCGCAATGCCACCAATAACTGCGGCGTCATCCTTATGATATCGATCCCCGTGCAGCTCGATAAAATCAGGAAATAAGCCTTCAATATAATCCATTGCCACCGGACGATCTTTTTTTCTGGATTGCTGTACGATCTCCCAAGGCACTGAAAGGACTGGGGATGGCTCTACGTCCCTTATCGTTTGAAACAGCTTTGGTAGTTCCATTTCTATTTTGTCCTTGTCCGCAGCATGAAACGCGAGGATATTTTCTAAGGCCGCTTTCATTTCACTTCGTTCTACAATGGCATCCACAAATCCGTGCTCCAGTAAAAATTCCGCTCGCTGAAAGCCCTCTGGAAGCGTTTGTCCTATGGTCTGTTCAATGACGCGAGGGCCTGCAAAGCCAATAAGGGCTCCTGGTTCTGCTAAAATGATATCCCCAAGCATCGCAAAGCTTGCCGTGACTCCACCAGTTGTCGGGTCAGTAAGGACGGTAACATATAGATTACCCGCCTCACTATGGCGCTTTAGAGCCTGTGCGGTCTTTGCCATCTGCATTAAAGAGATGATACCCTCTTGCATTCTGGCTCCTCCCGAGCAGGTAAAGATAATAAGCGGCAGGGATTCCTTGGTCGCTCGTTCAATTGCGCGGGTAATCTTTTCCCCAACGACACTTCCCATGCTTGCCATCAAAAAACGCTCATCCATAACACAAAGCACTGCCTTTTGTGTCCCAATCCTTGCGCTTCCGCAAACGACCGCTTCGTCGAGTCCCGTCTTTTCCTTTAGCGCTTCTAATTTTTGTTCATAGCCTTTATAGTCCAACGGATTTTCTGTCAAAAGATCCGTATCCCACTCTTCAAAGCTATCCGGTTCCACTAAGGTCTCAAGCCTTGTGTATGCTCCCATTCGAAAATATTTGCCGCATTTTGGACAGACATATTGATTTTCCACCGCCTCGTGCGTAAGAATGGGGGCATTGCAGTAGTTGCATTTGCGCAGAAGACCCTGCGGTACCTCAGGACGCCGCTCGCCTGATTTCAAGGTTATATAGGTTCTCTTTTGTGTTTTTTTGAACATATTACGAAGGATCATTTGCCCCTGCCCTCCTCATTCTCAAGATTTTGAATGAAAGCAATCGTGATATCTCCTTCCTGATAAGCAGGATGGCTCATAATATCATATTGATAGTCCACGTTGGTATCAATTCCCTCAATGATGATCTCGCCAAGCGCACTTTGCATTTTACGGATAGCTTCCTTTCGGTTCTTTGCATACACAATCAGCTTTGCAAGCATCGAGTCATAATAAGGGGGCACCGTATAGCCGCTGTAAATGGCCGAATCGATTCGCACGCCCTTTCCGCCTGGAAGATACATCTCCTTTATCGTTCCTAGAGAGGGGCGGAAATTTTTAGCAGGATTTTCTGCATTGATGCGGCACTCGATGGCATGTCCGGTGATTACAACATCCTCCTGGCGGTACGAAAGCTTTTTCCCGTCTGCAATTTTAATCTGTTCTTTGACAAGATCAATGCCCGTTACCCATTCGGTCACAGGATGCTCCACCTGTATTCTCGTATTCATTTCCATAAAATAAAAGCGGCCATCCTCCTCTAACAAGAACTCGATGGTTCCTGCATTGGTGTAGTTTACGGCCTTTGCTGCTTGAACGGCTGCCGCTCCCATGGCGCTTCGAAGGGATTCTTCGATTTTGATACAAGGTGCCTCTTCGATCATCTTTTGGTGATTTCTTTGAATCGAGCAGTCGCGCTCTCCAAGATGTATTACATTTCCATAGGAATCCGCAAGAATCTGAAACTCTATGTGCTTGGGATTGATCACAAAACGCTCCAGATACATCGAATTATCCCCAAAGGCCATCTGTGTTTCCTTTTGCGCCGTCAAAAACGCCGCACGAAACTCTTCTTCTTTGTATGCCACACGCATGCCCTTACCGCCGCCGCCAAGGCTTGCCTTTATGATAACAGGAAATCCTATTTCTTTTGCTAGGATGAGCGCATGGTCTGGGTCAAACACCGCTTCCTTGCTGCCAGGAATGACAGGAACGTTCGCTTTTATCATCGTATTTCTCGCTTCGGATTTATTTCCCATCTTTTCAATTACCTGCGCGTTTGGACCAATAAAGGTAATGTTGCACTGCTCACACATTTTCACAAACTTCGCATTTTCCGATAAAAATCCAAAGCCTGGATGAATGGCGTCTGCTCCCGATACAATCGTCGCACTGATGATCTGCTCCATATTCAAATAGCTGTCATGAGAGGAAGCAGGCCCAATACAAATCGCCTCATCGGCAAGCTGGGTATGAAGTGCTTCCCGATCTGCTTCTGAATACACCGCCACGGTCTCGATTCCCATTTCTCTGCAGGCACGGATAATGCGAACGGCAATCTCTCCACGGTTTGCAATCAAAATCTTATGAATCATGGTATCTCTCCTTACTGTTTTGATAGCATAAAGGTAAGCTCTGCACTTGCGACAACTTTACCATCCACGCTGGCTACAGCCTCTCCGATCCCTACGGGACCTTTTTTTCGGATGATGCGGGTCTCTAAGCGAAGCTTATCCCCTGGTATGACCTTACCCTTAAACTTACATTTATTAATCGCACCAAAATAGGCAATCTTTCCTTTGTTTTCTTCCAGACTCAAAATCGCGACGGCTCCCACCTGCGCAAGGGCTTCAATCGTCAAGACCCCTGGCATCACAGGTTCCTCTGGAAAATGTCCGCTAAAAAAATCCTCGCGAAAAGTCACACATTTGTATCCAACCGCATATTCCCCTGGCTTGTAATCCTCAATATAATCAATCAACAAAAAAGGATGTCGATGTGGTATGATCTGCTCTATCTCTTTGACATTTAACATAATATGCAATATCCTTTCTGTTATCCAATCCGAAACAGCGGCTGACCATATTCTACGGCTTGGGCATTTTCTACTAATATTTCCGTAATAACACCTTCGTAGTCGCTCTCGATCTCATTCATTAGCTTCATGGCTTCTACAATTCCAAGCACCTGTCCGCGTTTTACCGTATCGCCGACCTTTACAAATGGAGGTGCATCCTCTGCTGCTGCCGCATAAAAGGTACCAACCAACGGAGATTTTACTACAGTTTTACTCTCTGGTGCTTCACAAGATGTAGCTGCTTGTTTTGCATCCGTTGCTTTTTCTTGGTTTTCTGGTACTGCTATGTGTTTTGCCGTATCCGCTTCTTTTACCACCATAACTTCTTTGCTCTCGGTACGCATCCGTATGGAAACCCCCTCGCCTTCATAAGAAAACGCGGTCAGCTTTGAATTGGAAACACGGTCGATTAACTCTAATACGTTTGAAAACTCCATGTTACTTTCCTCCTACGATTCATACTTTTTGACAAGAAGCGTTGCATTGTGTCCGCCAAATCCAAGCGAATTACTAAGCGCATACGTAACCTTCGTCGAAACGCCTTTTAAAAAGGTATAGGAAAGATCACATTCGTCGTCGCTTTCCTTCGAGCCAGCGGTTACATGGATATAATCCTCCTGGAGGCTCTTGACACAGGTAATAAATTCCACGCTTCCAGCCGCGCCAAGTAAATGTCCAATCATTGACTTGGTAGAATTTACATAAGGATGCTTTGCATTCTCTCCAAGTGCACGCTTGATGGCTCTGGTTTCAAAGAGGTCATTGTGGTGGGTACTGGTTCCATGCGCATTGATGTAATCAAGCTTTGCGCCGTCAATTCCCGCCTCTTCCATCGCAAGCTCCATCGACCTTGCAGCCCCACTTCCATCCTCTGCTGGTGAAGTAATATGATAGGCATCGCAGGTCGCACCATATCCGACTAGCTCGGCAAGGATGGTAGCACCTCTCTTCTTTGCATGCTCCAATTCCTCCAACACAACTACTCCTGCACCTTCTCCAATGACAAAACCACTGCGATCCTTATCAAATGGGATACTGGCACGGGTCGCATCGGTCTCGGTCGTAAGCGCGGTCAGGTTCGTAAAACCTGCAATCGCGGTCGGTGTAATGGAGCTTTCGCAGCCACCTGCAAGCATCACCTCGGCATCACCATACTGAATCGCACGAAAGGCATCTCCAATCGAATGACTTCCCGTTGCACAAGCTGTTACAACATTGGTACACTTTCCCTTCATCCCAAAATGAATCGCAACATTTCCGGCGGCCATATTGGATATCATCATCGGAATCAGCAGTGGATTGACCTTCGCTGGTCCCTTGCTTAAAATCTTTTCATATTCTCGTTCGATGCTTTGCAAGCTTCCGATTCCAGAACCAATGATTACACCGACACGAAATGGATCCTCCTCTTCCATACAAAGTCCCGCTTGTTCTACGGCTTCCTTTGCTGCCGCTACGGCATACTGGGAAAATGGCTCCATTCGTTTTGCTTCTTTAAAATCCATATACTGCTTGGCATCAAAGTTCGCTACCTCGGCCGCAAGCTTTACTTTATAGTCAGCGGTATCAAACTTTGTGATGGGACCAATCCCCACACGGCCTTCCTTTAATCCGCCCCAAAACTCTTCTACGCTATTTCCAATCGGGGTGATTGCCCCAAGTCCTGTTACAACAACTCTGCGTTTCATCCCATCCTCCTTCTATGACATTCCGCCATCTACTGAGATTACCTGTCCGGTGATATAAGCTGCCTCATCGGAAGCCAAGAATGCAGCAACTGCTGCCACATCGGAAGCCTTCCCATAATGTCCCATCGGAATCATGGATAGGGTCGCCGTCTTTGTCTCCTGTGAGAGGGCATCGGTCATATCGGTTTCGATAAATCCTGGTGCGATTGCGTTGACGGTTATATTTCTTGATGCAAGCTCCTTGGCACAAGCCTTGGTAAGTCCGATGATTCCTGCTTTTGAGGCGGCATAATTGGCCTGTCCCACATTTCCAAGGATTCCAGACACCGACGACATATTGATAATGCGTCCGCTTCTTTGCTTCATCATAATACGAGAAACAAATCGTATCGCGTTAAAACAACCCTTTAAATTGATGTCCATAACGCGGTCAAAATCTTCCTCCGACATGCGCATAATTAGTCCATCCTTTGTGATACCCGCGTTGTTTACCCAGATATCTATGGTCTGGTAACGACTTTGTATCTCTTTTACAAACTGCTCGCAGGCAGCAAAATCGGAAACATCACAGCCATACGCCTCTGCCTTACCGCCAGCCGCCTTAATTTCTTCTACCACAGCGTTTGCTTCCTGTTCTCCACGGTTATAATTTACGATTACCAAACATCCCTTTGCCGCCAGTGCGATGGCAATGGCTCTTCCAATGCCGCGGGAGGCTCCGGTTACAACTGCAACTTTTCCCATATAAGCTCCTTACCTATCTCTACTGTTTTCATGTCTTATTATTTTCATGTCATGTTGTTTTCATGTTTTATTGCTTTAAGATCTCTGCTATCTTTTTTGCATCCTCATAGGTTTCGATGTTATAAACAATGGCATCCTTTGCAATCTTCTTTAAAAACCCTGCTAAGGTCTTACCAGGTCCAATCTCTAGAAAGGTGTCCACTCCCATCGAAAGCATCGTCTCTACACTCTGCTGCCATTTAACTGAGGAAGCCACCTGTTTTACCAGCAAATCCTTTGTTTCTGTCACATCAACGATTGCCTCTGCGGTAACATTGGTCACATAAGGAACCAAAAGCGGTGAAAACGTCACTTTTTCAAGCTCCAATCGAAGCCCTTCTCCTGCCTTTTCTAGAAGCGGAGAGTGAAATGGTCCACTTACCTTAAGCGGCAAAACGCGTTTTGCTCCTGCTGCCTTTAAAGCTTCGCTGGCAGTCAATACAGCATTCGTCTCTCCCGTAATTACAATTTGCCCCGGGCAATTATAATTGGCAATGGTAACACCTTCTATGTTTTCTAGCACACCTTCGATTACACTTGTGTCCAACGCAAGTACTGCCGCCATGGCTCCCTTGCCGTCAGGAACCGCTTCCTCCATCAGTCGGCCCCGTTTCCTGACCAGACAGACCGCATCCGTTTCTTCCAATCCACCCGCTGCACTAATCGCAGCATATTCGCCAAGACTTAAGCCCGCACAGACAAAAGGTGTAATCCCCAGCTTACGGATGACCTTTGTCATCGCCAGGCAGGTCGTAACCATAGCTGGCTGCGTATATTCGGTTTGGTGAAGCTGCTCGTTTTCTTCAAAGCATAGAGCGGCAATGTCCATTCCAAGAAGCTTAGAAGCCTCCTCATAGAGGGCTCTTGCCTCTCCATCCGCCTCATAAAAATCCTTCCCCATACCAGCCCTTTGTGCACCCTGACCGGGATATAAAAATGCGATTTTACTCATAATATCGGATGTCCTCCATCGCTTTTTTTGCCTCTCCAATGATTCGCAGTACAAAGGCTTCACAGGTATATTCTTCCTTTACCAAGCCTGCGATCTGCCCTGCCATCACACTTCCATTGATCACATCGCCCTCGACCACAGCCTTTCGAAGACCACCGAGCGTCAAATGCTCAAGCTCTTCAAAGGATGCGCCCTCTGCCTCCAGACGCAGATATTCTCTGGTCTGCTTATTTCGAAGGGTACGCACCGGATGACCGGTACTTCTTCCGGTTACCTTTGAATCGATATCCTTTGCCTTAATAACTGCCTGTTTATAGTTATCATGTACGATAGATTCTTTGGACACGACAAAGGCAGTCCCAATTTGTACACCCTTTGCGCCAAGCATAAAGGCCGCCGCCACCCCTCTTCCATCGGCAATTCCACCCGCTGCTATCACTGGTATTTTCACTTCATCTACAATTTGCGGCACCAAGGTCATCGTGGTACTTTCTCCAATATGACCACCTGCCTCGCTGCCCTCTGCGATAATGGCATCCGCACCGCAGCGTTCCATCCGCTTTGCAAGCGCAACCGAAGCAACCACAGGAATCACCTTGATACCTGCTTCCTTCCACATCGCCATATACTTTTCTGGATTTCCAGCTCCCGTTGTAACAACGGGTACCTTTTCCTCCGCTACAATATGTGCGACTTCCTCGGCATAAGGGCTCATCAGCATGATATTCACTCCAAAAGGCCGATCTGTTTGTCGCTTCACTTCCCTAATCTGCTCTCTTACCCACTGGGCAGGCGCATTTGCTGCTGCAATGATACCAAGGCCACCCGCCTTAGACACGCCAACCGCCAAATGGCTCTCTGCTACCCATGCCATCCCACCTTGGATGATCGGGTATTCTATTCCTAATAAATTGGTTATTTCAGTCTTCACGCAAAAAACCTCTCTTTATTATTTATGCTCCTCGATATAATTCATAACATCGCCCACCGTCGACATTTTCTCAAGCTCTTCGGTTGGAATTTCCACTCCAAATTCTTCTTCCAGGGACATAACCATTTCAAATAAATCCAAAGAATCCGCTCCTAAATCCTCTTTAAAACGCGCTCCTGTTACAACCTCCTCTGGCTGTACTCCTAATCCTTCTACAATGATTTCCTTCATTTTTTCTAACATCGCGATAATCTCCTTTAATCTTTTCTTTTTTTATAATAGTTCTACTATTTCCTTTTATATCATCCGAGATAGCTCGGATATTACCATTCCAGATAGGTCGCGCCCCAGGAAAGTCCTGCCCCAAAGCCCGCCATAATTATTTTTTGTCCTCGCTTTAGCTGCCCTTCCTGCGCCAGCTCATGCAGTAAAATGGGAATGCTGGCGGACGAGGTATTTCCATATTCCATTAAATTCACAGGAAACCTCTCTTCGGATAAGGAAAGCCGCTTGGCAACCGACCCGATAATCCGTTTATTGGCCTGATGAAGAAGAAACCAGTCGATCTCCTCTATGCCGAGTGGAAGTGTACTCATTAGTTCTTCGATTGCTCTAGGCACTTCCTTGATGGCAAACTGAAATACCGCTTTTCCATCCATATGAATATAAGTAGCAGGCAATCTCATCTCCCAGTCCGCCTGATGGCGACTCTCTAAGGTAAGTGCATCTGCCTTGGCTCCATTAGAATGCATCACACTGGAAAACATAGCCTGTTCGTTTGCACGAAGTACAACCGCGCCTGCCCCATCTCCAAATAAAATGCAAGTCCCACGATCCGACCAATCCAGTAAATGCGAAAGGCTCTCAGCACCTATCACCAAAATGGTCTGATACTGACCGCCAGCCAGATACATCTGCGCCGTATTATAGGCAAATACAAAGCCACTACAAGCAGCATTGATATCAAACCCCACGGCTTTACTCGCCCCAATCTCCCTTTGTACTGCACACGCCGCACTTGGCAGCAGCACATTTGCAGAAAAGCTGGCAAACAAGATAAGGTCGATCTCCTCGGCTCCTATGTTGGCATTTTCCAGCGCCTGTACGGAAGCCTTTACAGCCATCGAAACGGTCGTATCCTCTTTCGCGATATGCCGTCGTCTAATCCCCGTGCGTTCGGTAATCCACTCATCCGTCGTATCTACTATTTTTGACAATTCTTCATTGGTCAATACCTGCTCTGGCCGATACATCCCAGTTCCTATAATCTGTCCAAACATTCCGATCCCTCATCTATCCTTCGATTCCGATTCATTTTCTATATCATACTCTTTTTTGTCTTATTTTCAAATAGTTTTACATTAAAAGTATTTGACTTTAAAAGTATATGGTCACAAAAGACAAATGTCAAGTATTTTTATCGAAAAAGCCAATCTGGCACCATTCATTTTTTAATAACTGGCTATTTAAAGCAAGCCAAAAATTCGATACAATGACACAAAGGTTCCAAAGTCGCGTGTTTCATGCTTGCATGAAAACACGCGACCTTGGAACCTGCAAAACATGAGAAAGTAGCCCGAATAGGGCGGATTTCGAATGTTTTAGGATTGCGTGAGCCTGTAAGGCGGAGCAATCCGTGGTGGCATTGGGTAGTGGCATTGAAGCGATGACTTACAGCGATGCCACATTGGGGATGTAACATCATATAAAAAGAAACGAGGGATTTTTTATGAATCAGCAGAAGACAGCAAATATAAACACACAATCTTCCATTAAGCAACTGACAATTACCGCAATGTTCATTGCACTCACTCTGGTCTTTACCTCTTTTGTCAACATCCGACTTCCGATTGCAGGAAATGGCGGACTTATCCATTTGGGCAATGTACCACTCTTTGTGGCTGCTCTTCTTTATGGGAAACGAACGGGTGCCATCACTGGCGCAGTTGGAATGGGACTTTTTGATCTGCTCTCTGGCTGGACGGCGTGGGCTCCTTGCACCTTTGTTGTTGTTGGACTGATGGGATATACGGTGGGTGCCGTTACGGAAAAACACAAATCCCTTCCTTACCGAATTTTAGCTCTTATCTTCGCGCTAGCAATCAAAATTGTAGGCTATTATTTATTTGAAGCCTTCCTTTATCACAACTTTGTGGCACCACTTGGCTCTATTCCAGGAAATGTGATTCAGGTAGGCGTTGCCGGCATTATCGTTTTGATTCTCATCAAACCCTTAGAAGCAGCTCTTCGCCACTTTGCGTAAAAGATAGTACATAGTGCGATACAATCTGTGGTATCATAATAGAAAATGCAAAAAATTTATAGAACAGGAAGGGAAAGAATACAAGGATGTTAAAACTGATGACACCTGGACCCACACAGGTCCGAGAGAATGTACGAATGGCCAGAAGCCAAGAAACGGGAAATCCAGATTTAGATCTTAACTTTTATGACTTTTATAAAAAAACCTGTAAGCAGATCAGTCGTTTGATGCATACCAAAAATGAATCCTATATCTTAAGTGGAGAGGGTATTTTAGGACTGGAGGCAGCCTGTGCTTCTCTCACAGAGCCTGGCGACCGCGTGCTCGTCTTTGACAATGGCGTCTTTGGAAAGGGCTTTGCTGATTTTGTAAGCTTGTATGGCGGAACCCCCGTCCTATTTTCCAGCGATTATACCGAGCAGCTTAATGTCCCAGCGATTGCTGCTTATCTAGAAGCTGATCATGCATTTAAGTATGCTACAATCGTTCACTGTGATACTCCAAGCGGTATGCTAAATGACATCCATGCGATTTGTCCATTATTAAAGCAATATGGTATACTAACAGTGGTCGACTCCGTCTCTGGCGCCTTTGGCAATGAGGTCGATGTTGACGAAGCACAAATCGATATCCTGTGCCTGGGCTCACAAAAGGCACTCTCTGCTCCCATCGGACTTACGATGCTTTGCGTCAGCCCCGATGCCATTTCTGCCATGGAAAATAGACAGACTCCGATTGCTTCCTTCTATGCAAATATATTGAACCTAAAGGACTATTATAAAAACAAATGGTTTCCCTACAGCATGCCAATCAGTGATATCTTGGGGCTTTCTGTGGCGTTGCAAAATGTAGAGGAAGACCGCACGATTGTCGAACGGCACAAACGACTTGCAAAAATTACCAGAGATTATATCACAAATCTAGGCCTTTCCCTCTATAATAAAAACGGCTACTCCAATACCGTAACCGTTTTCAAAGTGCCAGAGGATCTTACGTCCAGCCAGATTTTAGAGCGCATGGAAGAGGTTCATGGAATCATGATTGCAGGCTCCTTTGATGTTCTAGCTGGAGAAGTAATCCGCATTGGACACATGGGAGAAAATGCACATGAAGTAGATGTAAGGCAGACGCTTGAAGCACTTGCCGAAACGCTTTCTTATCTTAGAAAGCAGCGTTTTCAATAGTGCGTTATAGAGGCAATGCGATAGTTTCCACAAAAGCTATCGCATTGCCTCATAGTGTGTCCACATACGCACAATTTTAACCGTACCTTCATACTCCATACCGTCAATCTCTATGTTATCTGCATATACCTGATATACCAATCTATGCTTAATATTAATTCTTCTTGAATAAAATCCATCTAAATTACCGACCAAACCTTCATATGGTGGTGGATTCTTAAATGGATCTTCTCGAATTACTTCTATTAATTCTTTCGCTTTTGCACTAAGACCCGAAGCTTTTAGTTTTTTAATATCCTTTACTGCCTGCTTTGTATATACTATTCGATACACCTACCACTCCACCTCATCCTCTGATACACAATCCGTAATGTCTTGTTTTCCACCTTCTAGGATGGACTCTGTCAACCCCGGCACTGACATTAGATACAAGGTCTCCTGTAATGCATTCCAATCATCCTCCGATAAAATAACTGCATTTTTCCCTCGGTTATTTGTTATCGTAATGGCAGTATTATTTGTATTTACCTCTGCTATTAATTGATATAAATTTTCTCTTGCCTTCGTCGCGCTAATTGCTGTCATAGAATCATCTCCTTCCTTGTTTATTCATTATAGCGTACGTTTTAGCGTACGTCAATTATAATAAGATATGAAATTTTTCTCTATCAGCCACAGCATTGCTTATACTTTTTCCCACTTCCACAAGGACAAGGATCATTTCTCCCAACCTTTGCTCCTTCTCGCCGATAGGTGCCATTTTCGAAAGAATCATAAACCCTGTCTTCTATGTCATCCGAATGAAGCGTTATTATAGCATTGGATGGATATCCCATAATTTTTTTATACTTTTTTTCGTACTTTTGCCATAAAAAGTTTTTATTTTTACAGGTAAGCAGTTCTTCTAAA
>JASKJZ010000026.1 GCA_030154385.1 Clostridiales bacterium | reverse complement strand
CCGATCTCCTTTATTTTAGTGCATAACAATCGCATTTATTAAGTGCTGATTGACCAATTTTCCTTCGTTTTCTTATCTACGTTTTCGGTAAAAAAAGAGGCCATTCGTCACATGTAAATGACGAATGGCCCATTTTCTATTTTATTCTACGATACGATAATAAACCCTTGCCGTTACCAAATAGACAATCCCATATATAAGAGTAAAACATAGCAGAGTCCCAAGGGTACAATATACAAAGAAGGTGGTATTCGTCAGATTAAATAATACCAACAAACGTGTAATCATTGGAAATGCTGCCGCCACATGAATCGCTGCGACTACCAACGGTAGAAAAAACACCGTCATAACCTGCGATTGAATGGACTTTTTTACTTCCAAGTGGCTCATTCCTACCTTTTGCATGATTTCAAATCGCTCTTTGTCCTCATAGCCTTCGGATATCTGTTTATAATAGATAATCAGTACCGTCGCCATCAAAAATAAGATACCAAGGAAGATGCCAAGGAATAGAAAACCACCATAGTTCGATTGAAATACCTGTCTTACCGCCTGTCTAGAAGACACATACGCATCTATTTTAGGAATACTATGAAACGCTTCTAGTTTGTCCGCCTCGCTTCCTGCTACATCAAAGGACAGATGGTACAAAATTTTAGAGGTGTAATTCTTGTATTCTTTTTTTTGCATTTCATATAGCTGATATAATACCGTATTATCCGCTACTACAAGATAATGAACCTTCATGTAATAAGCTCTAAAATCGGAGGAAAAGGGTTCCCTTTCTAATACCTGCTTGACCTGGTAGGTATCACCAAAAAGATTGATTTCCTTATCTGGCTGATCTTTTGTACTATAGAGGGCAATCTCATCCTTTTTTAAAGAAAGTGTTTGGTTTAACAGTCTGTTGTATTCTGCTGCGGTCAAAATTACGAGTGCACATTGATCCTTCGAATAAGCGCCGTTTTCCATATCTCCCCAGTAAAAGGTGCTGCCCTTTTGCATCACCGTCATCGCAATATAAGTAACTTCCGAAACATTTGAGACACTGTATTTCTTATCCTTCAGTGTCTGTAATACCTGTTCCCTTAAATCAGTCTGAAATCCATCCTCTGCTGGTTCATAACGTTTTTCGATGGAAAAATCCGCTGGATAGCGAAATACTAGTTCTTCTTCAACCCCAAGGTAGAGGCATATGGTAGTGGAGACCATGACTAACACCATCGTAGATAGAATACATATATTGGAAAGCCCCACCGCGTTTTGTTTCATGCGGTATAGCATACCCGAAACACTGATAAAATGCTTCGTCTGATAATAATACGTTTTCTTTTTCCGCAGTTGTTTTAAAAATACGATACTTCCTGCGGTAAATAAACAGTAGGTACCAATAATGACGAGAAGGACTGCAACGAAAAAGAGAGAAATTGCAGAGATCGGGGATTCCACAAGAATTGCAATCAGGTATCCGCCGCCCAGGGATACAACACCAAGGAGAGCTAACAGCCACTTCGACTTTGGTTCTCTCTCTCCTACATTGCCTCCCTTTAATAAATCAATGGGATTGGAAAGGTGCACTCTTGCCAAATTGGATAGTAAGGTTAAAAGAAAGATTCCGCCAAATAAAAGTGCGGTCTCAACCAGCCCTTTTATCGATATTGTAAAGACAATAGGCGTCGTAAACTTAAGAAGCTTAAGTAAAATCAGAATGACAAGCTTACTAAATAAAATACCCCCTAATAAACCAAGCACCAGGCTGATTAATGCAATTCCAAGCATTTCAAAGAACATCATTTTTGCAATATGCCGTTTTTCCATCCCCAAAATATTATAGAGGCCGAGCTCCTTTTTACGGCGTTTCATCAAAAAGCTATTGGTATAGAACAAAAAAATAAAGGAAAAAATAGCAACCACAACCGAGCCAAAATACATAATGCTCGAAAGACTTCCTCCGCCTGGCATTTCCTTGATTCCCGGATGATTCTTAATAAAACACATGATATAAAACATTAGGATACTTCCAGTACAGGTAACCAGATACGGCAAGTAAAATTTCGCATTTTTTTGGATATTAGTTTTGGCGAGTCTTGGATAAAAGCGATTATTCATTGCCAGCACCCCCCGCAGCAATTTTTGTCAGGGTGTCTGATATCTTACCAAACATCTCTTCATCACTTCGATTCCCACGATAGATTTGATGATATACTTCTCCATCCTTGATAAAGAGTACCCGCTTAGCATGACTGGCTGCCTTCGTAGAGTGCGTTACCATAAGTATGGTCTGTCCCTCCTCGTTAATACTTTTAAACAACTGAAGCAATCCAGCCGTAGCCTTAGAGTCAAGAGCGCCTGTCGGCTCATCTGCCAAAATCAGGCGAGGCTCGGTAATCAAAGCTCGTGCCACGGCTGCCCGCTGCTTTTGTCCGCCTGAAATCTCGTATGGATATTTTTGCAAAATATCCGCAATTCCAAGCTTACTTGCAATCGAATCAAGCTTATTCTTCATCTCCTGATACGATTTTCCTGCCAAAACCAAGGGAAGGAAGATATTATCCTGAATAGAGAAGGTATCCAATAAGTTGAAATCCTGAAATACAAATCCCAGATTATCTCTTCGAAAAGCAGAAATCTGCCGCTCCTTAATGCCTCCCATATCGGCTCCCTGCAAACGAACCGTTCCGCTGGTTGGCTTATCAAGAGCTGCTAAAATATTTAATAAGGTTGTTTTTCCAGATCCAGATTCTCCCATGATGGCAACGTATTCACCCTCTTCCACAGAAAAATTGACTTTTTCAAGCGCCCGCACCTGATTCCCTCCAAACCGTGTGGTATATATTTTTTTTAAATTATTTACTTCTAATAGTATCATATTGATAGCTCCTCTCGCTTTCCATCTCGTTTTCTTCCTCCATTCTACAAAAAAAGGAAATGTCCTGCCATAGCTTTGGCTTACATTTCCTTTTGCTATCTTACATTCTTGTAAGGTTTGCTACTCAATCGGAAGCTCTCGGTTGGATATTCCAATCATAACGCGGGTTCCCACTCCTGTACGAGAAGAAATTGCCAAGGTATGACCCAGCTTGTCTGCGATTTGCTTGCATAAAAAAAGTCCTATTCCGGTGGATTTTTTATCCATTCGCCCATTGTAGCCGGTAAATCCCTTTTCAAACACACGCGGCAGATCCTCCCTCTCAATTCCAATTCCCGTATCTTCAATGATAAGGCAAGGCTCCTTTTTCTCATTTTCCCCCAAGTAAATGCGGATACTTCCCTTGCTGGTATACTTTAGGGCATTCGAGAGAATCTGCTCGATCAAAAATAAAAACCATTTTTCATCCGTTAACACTTCATTGGAAAGGTCTCCAAGCTCGATTTGTATCTTTTTTTGGATAAAAAGCCTGGCATACTTTCTCACCGTTTGCCGCACCAAATCGGATAGAGAATAACGCCCAAATACAAAATCGCTGCTGCCACCTCCAAGGCGAAGATACGTTAAGACCATCATGACATACTCCTCCACCTTAAAGAGTTCTCCCAAAAGCGCTATATCTTGATTTTCCTGTGCTTGCAGCAAAAGCCGAAGCGCCGCAATCGGCGTTTTAATCTGATGAACCCAGGTCGTATAATAATCAAGCATTTCCTGACGCTCCAGGTCCGCTCTGGTGCGAAGTTCTCTGTTTTCCTCCTGCAAGCAAAGCAGGAGATTTTGATAATCTTCCTCGATCAAATCAAAGGGAATGGGAAGGGTATCCATCCCAAGCGTAATCTGTTTTTGTAAGATCAGTAGTGCCTGGTGACGCTTGATAAATCTATAAAAGCCAATACCACCTATCAAAACCAGAAAAAAAATGCATAGAGAAAATGCATAGGCGGTATCGCGGAGCGAAAGTCCTCCCAAATAAAAAACCAGGCAAAACAAGAACAAAAAAAGACAACTTAGCAATAAAACCCATCGCTGCCTTTTTATATATTCAAAAAACAAATTATTTCTTTTTTCTCCCATACTAATCCACCATATATCCTCTGCCCTTTTTTGTGGTAATAAAATCTGCCAGACCAATGGCTTCCAGCTTCTTACGAAGTCTTGTTACATTTACGGTAAGCGTATTATCATCAATAAAGCTATCACTTTCCCAAAGACGCATCATTATGGTTTCGCGGTCTACCACCCTCCCCTTGTTATCCAGTAAGAGCCGCAAGATACGATCTTCATTATTGGTTAGTGCAATTTTATCCTCTCCAAAGGATAACGTATGCTCCTCTACATTAAATATCGCACCTCTATGGGAAATCAGGCTTTCATTCATCGAAAAATCATAGGTTCGTCTAAGAAGTGCCTGTATTTTTGCCAGCAAGACCTCCAGATCAAAGGGCTTTGCAATAAAATCATCGCCACCAAGATTCATTGCCATCACGATATTCATATTGTCCGAAGCCGAGGATAAAAATAAGATTGGTACCTTTGACACCCTTCGAATCTCACTGCACCAGTGGTATCCATTGAAAAAAGGAAGTGTAATATCTAAAATGACAAGCTGCGGACGAAAGGATAAAAAAGATGCCATGACCTGCTTAAAGTCATCTGCTTCTAACACCTCATAATCCCAGGACTCCAAATATTTTGCAATCGTCCGTCTCATAACTTCATCATCCTCAACCAGCATAACACGATGCATTCCCCATTCCCCCCTACTTTTTACTCTTCTTGGTTCGAATATGAAACAAAGCTCTTATAATTTTATTAAGCGCCCGCCTGGTGTCTACATCAATTTCTTTAAAGGCGGCCACCATCTTGAGTGCATTATCCTTCCACTCCTCGGATAAATCCATCAAGGTCTCTGCTTGCGTGGAACAGACAATCTGATAGAGCGTCTCCACAAAAATACTGCGGTCTTTCTCATCTAACTCCTCGACCCATTGATTCAGGCGTTCATTAAAAAGCCTGGTACCCAAATGAATTTCATCCTTATAGACAAAGTCCGTCCCCTCAATTTCCCAGGTATACGGGTCGTGCTGTCCGACGCCGCCCTTTCCAGTGCTTGCCACTACCTTATACTCCTCCTGGTTTTGAAGGAGCATACCAATTAGGGACGACTGCGGTACCAGTTTTATAATGCGGTCTTTCACACGCGCAAATTCACTGCTGGCTATAACCTCCTTCATAAAACCTGGACCATCGTTGGAATAAATCGCACGAATACGCTGCCGATGGATTTCCTCACACTCCATTGCTGCATATACGGCTAAGTTTCCACCCTTAGAATGCCCTCCTACCAAAAAGTCGCCCTTCCACTTTTTGGCCACGCGATTTAAGTATTCCACCGCCAGAATTTGAGAGGGAATGGGACGTTCAAAGGCCATATTAAAATCTTCCTTCCATCCAATAATCGTCTCATCCGTACCGCGAAAACAAACATAAGTCGGTCCATTTTCTAAAAAGAAGGTCATCGCGGCAAATTGCAGCTGACGATTGAAGTCTATACAGCTCTCCAAGTAGTTAATCTTAGTGTTCTGAAAGCGCTTGCTAAAGGCAAGCGCCGTAAACATACTGCGATTTGGAATTTCAAACCGCTCATCGGCAAACAGCTTTTCCCGAAGCGGATGGGTAAAGATCTCCATGAGCCCAACGCTTTTTTTTCGCTTCGAAGCATCTGGCACCATTCCCTCTAGCTTTAAGTACGAAAGCATACATAATAATAAGCTATCCACTTCATGAAAGGGCAATTCATCAAACCCATATTTTCCCTGTTTTCGGATATAATCCACGCAGTTTGCCATACAAATCCTCCCAACTGATTACGCAAGTCGCCTTCCCATGATTACACCCATTACCGATGCCATCATAAGTCCTCTGGTCCATCCACTGGAATCTCCTAAGCAATAAAAGTTTTCAATATTGGTCGTAAGTGCCTCATCCATCTTGACACGATTGCTATAGAACTTGATTTCTGGCGCATACAATAGCGTCTCCGTTGCTGCAAAGCCTGGTACTACCTCATCAACTGCCTTGATAAAGTTAATGATATTCATCATCGTACGATAAGATAAAGCACTTGTGATATCACCTGCTATGGCATCCGGCAGGGTCGGTCTTACATTGCTTCGGTCAAGCTCTTCCTTCCAGGTACGTTTTCCCTCTAAAATATCGCCAAAGCGCTGTACCAAAATCTGCCCGTTGGCTAACATGTTGGTCAGCTCACCGATGCGTTTTGCATACTCCATCGGCTGATCAAATGGAATACGGAAGTTATGCGAACACAAAATTGCAAGATTTGTATTGTTGGACTTCTTTTCTTTATAGGAATGTCCATTTACAATCGCAAGATCATTGTCATAATTTTCCTGACTTACGAAGCCACCTGGATTTTGACAAAAAGTACGTACCTTATTTTTAAACGGAGCTGGGTAACCAATTAGCTTTGATTCATACAGAACACTGTTTACCGTCTCCATGATTTCATTTCGAACCTCTACACGAACACCGACATCCACGGTGCCTGGCACATGGTCAATCCCCTTTTTGGTACAAAGCTTTTCTAACCAGTCCGCACCCTTTCGCCCAGTTGCGATGACGGTCTGTTTTGCTTCAATATAGATTGTCTCATGCGTCTTCACGTCCTCTATTTCAACGCCCAGACAGACACCATCCTTTACATCCGCTTCGAGGCAAGTGTAGCCAAATAAAATTTCAACACCCGCTTCGATTAAATACTCTTGAATTTTTCCATAGATTTCCTGCGCTTTTTCTGTTCCAAGATGACGAATTGGACAATCTACTAACTTAAGACCAGCCTTAATGGCTTTCTTTCGAATCTCTTTTACCTTGTCTTCCTGACCAACACCTTCTACCTTTGTGTCTGCGCCAAAGTCAAGGTAAATCTGATCAGCATAGCCTATAAGCTCTTGTACACGGTTTGCTCCCACCAGATTAGGAAGCTCTCCCCCTACCTCATAGCTTAGAGACAGCTTACCATCCGAAAAGGCGCCCGCTCCTGAAAATCCAGTTGTGATATCGCAATACGGTTTACAATTCACACATTTATTGGTTTTTTCCTTTGGACAGCGACGCTTTTCCATCGACTTTCCCTGTTCTACCAGGATAATCCTTTTATTGCTTCCCTTTTTAATCATTTCAAGTGCAGTAAAAATCCCCGCAGGCCCTGCTCCAATAATTACAACATCACATTTTTTCATTCTCAACTCTCCTATTCCATATCCATACGTTCTAATAGCTTCTTAAGTTCTTTTAGTACCCCATCCCTGTGATAGGTATCTGCCTGATAATTCACAGCATCCTGCACCTCCTGCTTGGCATTTGCTACTGCAAAGCTATACTTCGCCTGCCTTAACATCGGAATGTCATTGCTGTTATCTCCAAACACCATCGTCTCTTCTGGCGAAATCTTCATAATTTCTTGAATTCGGTTAATTGCGGTACCTTTATTGCTTCCCAAGTTTATACAGTCCATCCACTGACTGCCCGCACACACCAGCTCAATTCCTCGACCCTTTTCCCATTTTGGAAAAAGAAACGCTCTCGCCAGCTCATCTGCTTTCTCTTCCTTGCTAAAGAGGCTTACCTTAATAATTTGTTTCTCCAAAACAGTGGTAAAATCCTCCACTACCTTAACCCTATAGTGATACCCATAGGTCATAAGGTGAATCAGTTCCTCTGCCTGATCTCTCATATAGCTTTCCATCGGACCGCAGACCATGGCGTCACAGCCTTCAATTGCTTCAATGTCTGCAATTAACTCTGCCACAACGGTCTTATCCATCTGGCTGACGGCCATCTCTTCCTCCCGGCACATGACCAGATTGCCGCCCTCCGCGATAAAAATCATATCGTCTGCTACGGGTGCAAATAATTTTTTCATACTATGATATTGTCTTCCACTTGCTGCTACAAATATAATGCCCTTTTCTTTGAGTTTTTTTACGACCGAAAAAAGCTCTGGATTGATCTGATCGGTTCCATCGGGAACCAAGGTTCCATCGATATCCGTACATACCAGCTTAATCATGTTGTTCTCCTATCTATATAAAATTTTGTTCGCTCTTTTTTGGAAGATTCACTTCGCCGGCAAGATTTTGATGAAAGTATGCTTCTATCGCTTCTTTGTCCGAAGTCTGTCCTAACACCCACATCAGCTTGGTGACGGCTGCTTCTGTCGTCATATCATGACACGGAATCGCTCCCTCCTTTTGAATCCGCTGCCCCGTTTGATAAATCGAAAGATTGCTGCCTTCATATAAGCATTGGCTCCCGACCACAACCGTCATTCCTTTTTTTATTACCTCCCCAATGGCCTTTGTCAAATCTCTTCGCTCAAAATGCATACCGCCAATCCCAAAGGATTCCATCACAATACCCCGATACCCCATTTGGAAGAGCATCTCAAACAAATCCGGGTTTGTGCCAGGTATTAATTTTAATAAGAAAATACGATCCGACAACTGATTGTTCAAGGAAAAAGCTCCCTGTGGTTTCTCAATCAAATGGCCAGCAAGATCTAACCCATTGGAATTGATGACCCCAACATAGGGACTATTAATGCTCTCAAATGCATCAAAGCTAATGGTGCGTACCTTAGAAGCTCTCGTTCCTCTTATGATCTTTCGATTAAATGCGACATATACTCCAGCCACTCCACTTCCAGCCATATTGATTGCACAACGACAGTTTTCCACTGCATCAGCAATCGGATTTAAAATCGAGAGCTGACTTCCCGTAAGTACGACGGGAATCGGGATGTTTTGTAGCATAAACGAGAGTGCAGAAGCCGTGTAAGCCATTGTATCGGTTCCATGAATGACTACAATGCCTTCATATTGCAGGTGTTTTTCATAAATGGTCTGCGCTAGTAGCTTCCATTCTTCTGGTTGAATGTTTGAACTATCCAACGAAAAAAGCTCCAAATAATCGATTTCATAATATTTGGTAACACCTTCCATCCCCGAAAAAATATCTTTGCTCGTAAGGGCAGGTACCAGCCCTTCGCTGCCATTTGCGCTTGCAAGCGTGCCTCCTGTTGTAATAATCAATAACTTTTTCTTCATATGTTTTGACCCTTTATCTTAATTTTTTATCCTTCGTTCATCCTTCAACGAAAGAATACCAAATGTACGCAAATTTATCAAGGATGTAATTGCTGATGTATCGCCCATCGCTCCACTTATCTATAGTATACTACAAAACAACTGGTTTCGTAAAATAAAAGTGGCACCAATCCTTTGATTGGTGCCATCAATTCTGGTTATTCCATATTGTATTGGAAAAATTGGAGTAGTTCATCAAGCCCTTGCACGATTTCTAATAATTCTTGCGCAGAAGTCTCTCCTACCTTTGCATGCTCCATGACCTGTTCGGAATGTTCTACGATATTTTCACTGGTAGCAAGCATTTCCTCGCTAGAGGCAGACTGCTCTTGCGTTATCGCTGCAAGCGACTGACTGATGGTATCAAGCTCGCCAACACTCGTTATGATAGCGGCTACCTCTTCCTTGGTGTCTAGGATTTTATGATTAATATGCTGGAAGGTCGTGCTGGTTTTTTCGACCACCTCGTCGCAGGTTTTGATTGCCTGCATACTGACCATCATACGATTGATCATCTCATTGACAAGCTTTGTAATCCCATCCGTGACCGCTTTGATATTGACCACACTCTTAGAACTATTCACGGCAAGATTCCCAATTTCTTGCGCTACCACTGCAAAGCCTTTTCCAGCCTCTCCAGCTCGTGCGGCTTCGATGGAGGCATTTAGGGATAATAGATTGGTCTGTTCCGCAATATCGCCGATTACATTGACCATATCCTTGATATCCTTCATGTTACCGCCAACAGCCTCCACGGTCTTTCCAAGCTCGTCAATTACCTGACGAATCTCCTGCATGGATAAGCGAACCTCTTCCATCTCGCATCCGCCTTCATTCGAAAGGCTGACGGTTTCCATCAGCACCTCACTGGCATGCTTACAACGCAGATTCGTATTGCTCACATTCCCAGCAAGTGAGGTAGAACCATCTGCGACTTCCCATACACTTTTACGAAGCTCCTCCAGAGAATGAATCATTTCTTCCATAGCAGTATGTGACGAGATACTGGCATTTGCCAAATCTCCGCTCATTCTTCTGCTTAGATCGGATTGACTGGTAAGCGTACTAGCCATACCTTTTAGCTTTTCCAATATCAAGATCATTTGGTCAATAAATTGCTGCAAGGAATGCGTCATGACTCCCGTCTCGTCTGCACTCGTTATTCGGAGCTTTTGTGTAAAATCCCCTACGGTTATTTTTTCAATGGATTTTGTTACTCGCTTGATCTGCTTGGTCTTATGATTGACAAAGCGATCAATAATAATCGCTGCAATCGCTAAAATTAGCAAAGCAACCAGTGCAACAACCAGTATTGATTTTAAAAGCTCATCGGTCACCGCATCTTTTCTAGAGACATAGCTTACCATTTTCCAGTCGCATCCATCCAGCTTGGTTCCCGCCACATAGTACAGGTTTCCCTGACTTTCCACAGAAGTGGAGCCGTCCAGCGCTGTTATAAAATTCTTTTCGCATATTGTGTCATATACGCCTTGAACCTCTTTCTTTACAGAAAGTACACCATTCTCATCCATTGTGCTTGCCGCAATAATACTTCCATCGTGTAAATTGATTAATAGAGTTCCTCCCTTTCCCTGAAAGAAAGAGATATTTTTGACATAATTAATCAATGATGTCAAGGGAATATCCGCCGCTAATACCTTTGTCGTAGTGTTATCGGAAATATTGGTGGATGCCGTCACAATATATTCGTTTGTATCTGGATCTTGATAGGGATCTCCAATTTCAAATTGCTCTTTATGTGTAATCCCTTCTTCAAACCATTTCTGTTCCTGCGGAATATAACCTTCCTTCGCCTGTGTACTGCTTCCATCAATCCAGGCTCCAGTATTGTCCGCATAATGAAGGCCATTGGGATACAGCTCGCTCTTTTGATAGGTGCTTTTTAGCATACGAGACAACTGCAGCTTCGTCATTCTTCCATCTGCCATACTAAGCTTATATATATATAGCTCCCTTAGAGCTCCTCCAAGTACCGTATCAATTTCATTCGCATTTTCCTTAGCACTGTGTTCCACAATTTCCAATGTCCGATTCACAATAATTGTTTGATTGTTTGCAAAAGTAACGAACATCGTTGCCGCTATCGCACCTATAATCATCGGAATGACCAGTGCAAGAATTCGACCCTTTAAGCCAATCTTTGATTTTCGGAACTCCTGACCCTCTTTTCTCATGTTTCTCCTCCGTTTCCTAAACCCCCATACGGTTACAGAGTAATCTTACCATGAGAACATTGGTAATTATATACAATTTCCTTCTCAATTCCTATAAATTTATTGTATTTATAACTAATTATTTTGGGTTTCCTGATATTGAAAGAAAGATAACAAGTCATTGAGTTCCTTAATTACGCCTGACAATCTCTCCGCTTCCATCTCTACTTTCTTTGCATTATCCTTTACAAGCTCCGAATGTCCCAAAATATTTTCACTGGTTGCAAGCATTTCTTCACTGGAAGCAGACTGTTCCTCCGTAATAGCTGCAAGTGACTGGCTGATGGTATCGAGTTCGCCCACACTTGTGATTATAGAGGAAACCTCCTCCTTCGTATTTGCAATTTTATGGTTGATTGTATCAAAAGTGTCACTCGTCTTATGAATCACCTGACTGCACTGTTCAAAGGAAACGACCGAACTTCTCATCTTGCTTACCATCTCTTTTACCTGTACTACGATGCTATCCGAGATCTCTTGGATGTCAACCACGCTTTGAGAACTGGTATCCGCAAGTGTTCCAATCTGTTTTGCCACTACTGCAAAGCCTCTTCCTGCCTCTCCTGCCCTTGCTGCCTCTATGGATGCATTCAGAGAAAGAAGTGTGGTCTGATCTGCAATATCACCAATCACCTCTACCATATGTGTGATATTTCCCATGTTCTTTCCAACCTGCTCCACAGTATAGGACAGGTCTTGCAAAACCTCTTGAATATGATTGATTAAAAAGCTGATTTCACTCATTTCCTTTTGTCCGTCCTCAGTTATCATAACTGCCTCCATCAATACCTGATTGGCATTGCTGCAGCGTTCATTTGTACTGCTGACATTATTTGCAAGTGATGTCGAACCTTCCGCGATTTCTTCCACGCTTGTATTTAGCTGTGTAAGCGTATGAATCATCTCCTCCATCGCCTCTACCTGGGAAGTACTTGCATCATTTAATCCGCTGCTCATTTCAATGCTTGTACTCGATTGCTCCATCAGCTGATAGGTCATATCCTTTAGGCGACGAAGCATATCCTGCATGACCACTAAAAACTCTTTGAGCGAGTTTGCCATCACCCCCGTCTCATCACGGCTTTGAATGTCTATGTTACTTGTAAAATCACCCTTAGTGATACGCTCAATGGAGGTCGTAATTGTCTTAATCTGCTTTGCCTTAAAATGCGTAAAACGTTCGGCTACAATAATCGCAAATACCAGAATTATTAAAATTCGAAGTACAATCTGCACAAACGAATCCTGTAACTCGTCCATTACTGCATCCTGCTTGGATACATAGCTTACCAAGCTCCAGTTACAGCTTTCAATCTTCTGCACTGCAACATAATAGTCCTTTCCTTCTACGCGTACCTGCGTCGTCTGCGTTACCTCTTGTAAGAAGCGACTATCCGAGAATTTTGCGTATATTTTCTTGATTTGTTCGTCCTCTGAAACCTTCCCGCTTTCATCCATCTCCGTTGCAGCAATAATTAATTGGTTTGCAGATACAAGTAAAAATCCCCCTTTTCCATCAAAAAAGGAAAGATTTTTTACATAGTCAATCACGGAGGCAAGCGGAACATCCGCTCCTAGTATCCGGGTCAGATTATCATTTGAAATGTTTGCGGTAGCGGTCAATACATAATCCCCCGTCTCACCATCCCTGTAAGGCTGTCCAAATGCAAATCCATTGATATTTTTCTGTGCTTCAAGAAACCACATCTGCTGCGCTGGTACAAAACCTTCGGGCGCAGGTTTTCCATCTGCTTGAATATATTGGCCATCTTTATCGGCATAGAACAATCCATTGGGATATAAATCACTGGTCTGATAGGTGCTTTTCACAACCTCTTTAATCTGATCAAGTGTCATTCCTCCATTGACAATGCTCTTTCGATATGCCTCTAACTCTTTTAGGGAAACATTCAATGTATTGGCAATTTTATATGCACTGGCTTCGGTACTATGCGTTAT
>JASKJZ010000025.1 GCA_030154385.1 Clostridiales bacterium | reverse complement strand
CGTTCGCAGAACAAGGTGGAAGTCTTGTGATTTGTGGTTGGTCTGATCTTTATGAAAACTATAAAGAATTTCCGGCTGATGACCATATGGCGGCACAGCAAAATAAATTGCTGGAAGCTTTGGGCTCCTCTCTTCGAATCAGTGATGATGGCGCGTATGATGATGTACTAAATGCGGGAGGAAGCGAATCGAATAAGGCAAGATTATATCTGACAACCTATAACTGGGAAAATCCATTGACTGCTGGCATTGTATACGATGCAGAGCATCCAAACGACAACATTTATACCCAAAGATTCAGTCAGTATGGAGGTGCAACGATATATGCAGTAGGCAAGGATGGAAAGCCAACCGAAACACTGCCAAGTACAGTTTCTCCTGTTGTATATGGACATAGTACGACTTATTCAAAGGATTGTGATAACGATGGTCTTGGTGGAAGTGCTACACCAAAGTATACCTATGCGGAGGGTGACAATCGACTGATGGTATTAGCCAGTGAAACAGTAACGCATACAAACGGCTTAAAGTCGATGATTATTGTGGACGGCGCTGCCTTCATGAGCAATTTTGAAATTCAGGCTACAGTAGCAGACACCAATGCGGAACTAAATTATTCGAACTATAACATTTTACAAAATGTAATCGAAAAGGTAAATCCAATTCAGATTGACAGCATTGCGAATGTGCAAAAAGAAAAAGAAGAAGGAGTTAAGTTCACGGTAGAGGGAATCGTAACTTCGAATGCATCTGGGTACGATAAAACGACAGCATTCTTTGACTGTATTTATCTTCAGGATGGAACTGCTGGTATCAATGCATTCCCAGTTTCGGGAAGCTATCAGGTGGGGCAAAAAGTGCGCGTAACAGGAACTACCTCTTCCTATCAAGGAGAGCGTCAGTTGAATGTAACGAGTATTTCGCTGATCAATAAAAATGTCACCGAGGTGCAGCCTCTTGAGGTGACCGCCGATGACATCAATAATAAAACCTATCTGGGAAGTCTGGTTAAGATTTCTGGAACTGTAGAAAGCTTCGAGCGCTCCAATGGAGAGGTGCAGACAATCCTGATAAAGGATAAGAGCGGAAAAACAGCCAGAGTGTTTATCGATGGTTACATCACAACGGGTAAAGAAATAAAGGGCCTTTCGGTGGGAAGTCAGATTACCGTAGTTGGTTTGTCTTCTTATGACAATACATTTTCTGGATTAGCAGCAAGAATCCGTGTTAGAGACCGTGCAGATATTACTTGCACAGATAATGGAGATTCACCAATCGTGGCGCCTGTACCAGAAAAAGGCACACCAGTTGTGATTGATAAAGCAGAAAGCAAAGTAGTAAACGGAAAAGCCAATGTGTCCGTAGAAATTAGTGAAAAGGCATTGAAAAATTCTGGAAAAGACGAAAACGGAAATGTGACATTGTCCTTAGGACAAGAAGCGCTTAAGGAGGCTTTGACCGATAAACAGGTTAAGAAGGGTGTAGTAGTTGATATAAAGATTCCAACTGTAAAGGATACAACTGTAAAAGATATTTTGTTAGACAAAGAAGCGCTGCTATTGGCAAAGGATGCGGGACAGAAAATGACGATTCGTATTCAAAATGCAGACGCGAAGGGATATACGGTCAGCATTCCTGCGTCTGAACTGAAAAAGGTTTCGGATGCGTCAAGTGCCCTCAATCTTAGTGTTCAGTTGGAAAAAGAAACTGCTACTTTACGTGTGGGAAATGAAGGCGAACTTGCAGTGGGAATGTCGGTTACGGTTCCTGTATCGGATACACTTTCTATGAATGCAGGAGATAAAGTATATATTTATCGTAAGAACCCAGAAACAGGCAAGCTGGAAGAAGTTCCAAATAATCGAAAGACCGTTTCTGAAAAAGGTAATCTCCAATTATCTACCTTAAGCGGAGGAGAATTTGTTCTTCGACAGGAAAAGGAAACCAATGTTGTTCGCCTTGTTGATAAGGTAAAAGTTACGGCTAAATCTTCTTTGGCAAAGGGTAACAGCTTGATCGTCAGCGCAAGCTTGCCAAGTGAATTAGCACAGGTAAAATCCTTTAAAAAGGGAGATCCAATTGGTCAGGAAGAAGCAAAGGTTGTCTATAAAGTAAACGATAAGTCGGTTGCAACGATATCGGCTGATGGTACCTTAAAGGCAAAAAAAGCCGGAAAAGTAAAAGTTTCAGTAGTGGTTACGTTGGAAAATAAAGAAAAGAAGACCTATACGAAGACAATTACCGTAAAATAGACAATTTCCAAAAAATAAAAATGCAATTTTTGATGGGATGCCATGTTTTTTCATGGCATCCTATTTCATATTCGTATACAATACAAATAACCGTAAACAGGTGCTAGTATGAGGTGATATTGTGAGAAAGAGCCAAACAATCCGAATGATTACTGCGGTAATCATGATATTGCTATTTATTGTGGCTGCAATCGTATTAAATCAGCCAGATCGTGACGAGGTGGAGTCGTCCGCGCAAAAAAGAATATTTGCGGTAGCGAAAGTGACCGATGTAATCCATGACGAGGCGGCAGCAGATACCTGGACAGAAGGACGCCGTATTGGAGAACAGGAGCTAGAAGTGACCGTTTTATCTGGAAAGTATAAAGGTACGGTGTTAGAAGCGACCAATTATGTAAATGCATACTATAATGTGGACGCAAAATATGGAACGCGCGTGATTGTGCGACTGGATTTTAATGATTCAAATGAGTTGTATGTGCTTTCAATCACAAATTATGATCGGAGTGTCATATTAATGTTGGCATTAATCGTGTTTGCCTTGGCAATGATTTTTGTTGGCGGGAAAAAAGGGGCCAGAGCTTTAGTGGGTCTTGCATTCACGTTACTTAGCCTTTGGTTTTTATTAATACCGCTAGTTTTAAAAGGTGTAGAACCCGTGCTTGCAACGATTGCCATAGTTGCTTATACAAGCGCAGGTTCACTCTTGGTACTGACAGGATATAGTAAGAAGACGCTTTGTGCGTTTTTGGGATGTGTAGGCGGAGTGGTGATGGCAGGACTATTTGCTTGGTTTGTTACCATCTTGACTCCAATGAATGGATTTAATATGTCGGAGGCGGAAGAACTGGTGATTCGTGCTTCTGATTCTCCGCTAAGAATCAGTGGGCTCTTAATCAGCGGAATTTTACTATCTGCTCTTGGAGCGCTTATGGATACTTCTATGTCCATTGTTTCTGCATTGCATGAAGTGTATGAACAAAATCCCACCATTGCCAGAAGACAGATTTTCCAATCTGGCATGAATATTGGAAGAGATGCTATGGGGACAATGGCAAATACTTTAATTTTGGCATTCGTAGGATCGGCCTTTAATTTACTGATTCTTTTTCAGGTCTATAAATACCCGATGATTCAGATTTTAAATAGCGATATGATCGTGATAGAAATTTTGCAAGGGGTCGCGGGATCCATTGGAATTGTAGCGACCACACCACTGGTATCTATGTTATGTGCGTATATTTTTAAGTTAAACAAAGAGAGGCAATAAAAGTTCGAAGAGAAATACAAACTCTCTGGTACACAAATTTTCAGATTCTGCAAAAAAATTAAAAAAACAGATTCTGCAAAAAAATTAAAAAAACTTGCATCGTTGAATAAAGTGTGTTATACTTCTACTTTGTGAGACGTTTAAATTTTTCCTTGTTCTCTATACTGATAATAGAGAGCCAGAGACCAAAAGGAGGTGCAGACAACTATGAATAAGTACGAATTAGTATTAGTTGTAAATGCAAAAATCGAAGACGATGCTAGAGTAGCAACGCTTGAAAAGGCCAAAGGATATATCGATAGATTCGGTGGCACAATCACAAATATTGATGATTGGGGCAAAAAAAGATTGGCTTATGAAATTCAGAAAATGAAAGATGGCTACTACTACATTATCAGCTTCGAGTCTGAGGCAACTACTCCAGGTGAGCTTGAACAAAGAGTTCGCATCATGGACAATGTACTCAGATATTTATGCATTCGCGTAGACGCATAAGCATAGAGAAGGAGGTATTCCCTCATGAATAAAGTAGTTCTGATGGGTCGACTGACTAGAGACCCTGAAATTAGATATTCCCAAGGCGAGAGCGCATCCGCAGTTGCCAGATATACCCTAGCCGTTGATCGTCGTTTCAAACGTCAGGGTGATGAGCAGACCGCTGATTTTATCAGCTGTGTATCGTTTGGTAAGACCGCAGAGTTTATTGAGCGGTATTTACATCAGGGAACCCGAATTGTTGGAAGTGGTAGAATCCAGACGGGAAGCTATACCAACAAAGAAGGTGTTAAAGTATACACAACGGATGTTGTCATGGAAGAAGTTGAGTTTGCAGAGAGCAAAAATGCAAGTTCAGACAATAGTGTAGGAGGCTTTCAGCCGATTGCGCCTTCTCCTAGCCAGGCAGTTGGGGATGGCTTCATGAATATCCCAGATGGTATTGATGAAGAGTTACCTTTCAATTAGATTCGTTTAGAAAATGATGCTGTAAACAGCAATGGATAAGGAGGTCATTATTATGCCATATAATAAAAATGATAGAGGCGACAGAGCGGATTCTCCAATGAAGAGAAGAGGCGGAATGCGCAGAAGAAAGAAAGTTTGCGTATTTTGTGCTGATAAAGAACACAACACAATTGACTATAAGGATGTAAATAAATTAAAAAGATATGTATCTGAAAGAGGAAAAATTCTTCCTAGAAGAATCACAGGAAACTGTGCAAAGCATCAGAGAGCTCTTACAGTTGCAATAAAGAGAGCAAGACATATCGCTTTAATGCCTTACACAATGGATTAATCCTTGTAAAATCAAGGATATGCGAAGCCGTGAAGGGTCGTAGTGAATATTTGAAATGATAAAGCCATTCCACGGGAGACTGTGGGATGGCTTTTGATAATATAAAAAGCAGTAGCCAGTGCTTTACAAAAACAGGGTTGCTGCTATAATTTAGGTAACAGGAGGCGTAAGGTGATAACTTATGCTTGCCCAAGTGGTTGAATAAAATGATTATCCTTTACTTTGGACGGTGCAGGATAATCATTTTTTATTATGAAACAAATTGATAAGTTCCACAACAAGAGTGATGCATGCTATAACCACACTTGGTCAAAGGAATTGAGGGAGAATGTTGTGTTCACTAAAAATGTATGTAAAATTATTAAATTTGCATAATTATATTTCTTTTATAAATTTCATTATAAAAGAAGCTTGTAGTTGTATAAACGGTTCTTAAGAGAAAGAACATAGATAAGAGTGAAAAGAGCCATAAACTATAAATGAAAGAGGTGGAGGAGATAGAAATGGCAGATAATTGCAAAGGAAAAGAAACATGCTGCCGCGCTAGAAGATATTTCCAATCATGAAATTATGAAAACAGATTTGTAAGAAGATAGTATTTTGGTATTATTGTCAAATCCAGTTACCAGAGATGAAAGTGGTGCATTTTCAAAAAGATCGCTCCTGCAGTAGACAGAATCTATATGGATATCGTGGGTGAAAATTTGAGATATGATCAAGAAACAATGAGACAACAACTCGAGATGCGGGAATTGGAAACACTATAATTGATGGAGTCAGTGAACGAAAGATGTCGGATGTATCTGTTACAAAGAGGGGACTTTAGTTATTTGAAAATAGATATCGACATTTTAGCTTAATCGTATTAAACTAAGGGAAAAGATTAAGATTATGAAATGAGAGTGAAGAGGGGTTTTTTATGGGAGAAAAAAAGTTAAAGATCGCTTTTATCGTCGTGCTATTTTTTGCCGTTTTGTTTAATGCCGCGCCGAAGGTATTTGCATCAAGCACAAAGGCTGAGTATACGATGAAAAAAGATAAGGTGGTCTATCGGGATAACAATGAAAAGGTAAGAGGTGTTGTTTATTATCAGTATCCGAAAATAAAAGGGGATACGGCGGCTGTAGAAAAAATTAATAAATTATTAAAATCGAAGAGTGAAGCCTTCATGAAATCAGAAAGTGCGCAAAGTATAAAAGATACGGTAGAATATCATGCAAAGGATGGCTCTTTTTATCCAGAAGATGTACAATACTTTTATAAAACCATATGCAAGGCAACTTACAATAATAACTCTATTCTTAGCTTACATATGAAAGAATGCTGGTATGCAGGAGGTGTTTATAATCAAACGGATTATGGATATATCTTTGATTTAAACAGTGGTGAGCAATTAGAAATAGAAGATGTGGTTTCAGGAGATGACGCCACCATAAAAAGCAAGATTCTAAAGGCAGCAAAAAAATATCTTACCTCTGACGGTGATTTTGACCAGAGTGCTTATGAGCTTATTAAGTCCAATGATTTTGGGGACTATAAATTTTATGTGAGCAAGGGTAAGGTATCAATCTGTTATGGCAGCTACGAACTAGGCAGAGGAAACGGATGGGATATCTTCTGGGTAAAAGGTAAGTATCACTAACCGGTAATTACAGCGGTGGCAAAAAAGTAGTAAACGTGAAAGATTGGTAAAGAAAGTTCATTATGGAAAGTTCACGAAGGAAAGGGAGGTTACGTATGGAGAAGCAAGTAAAGAAAAATATACTAACATTGGTGCAGGAGAGTCGGGATGCAATCGCATGTTCGGTTGATCAAAATGGATTTCCCAATGCAAAGGCTATGTTTATCGCAAAGTCCGACGGAATACAGAAATTTTGGTTTTCGACCAATACCTCGGCGGGACGTACGAAGCAGTGGATGGAGCAACCAGAGGCATGTATCTATATCTTGGATGCGGACAATATACAAGGCTTGATGTTGATTGGCACGATGACCGTTCTTACCGATGAAGAGACAAAAGAACAATTTTGGAACGAAGGAGACGAAAAATATTATTCGCTTGGTGTGACAGATCCAGATTATTGCATTGTATGTTTTACGAGCAAACAGGGAAAATATTGGGAAAATCAAAACTATGATTTGGATGAGGCTTTAATATTGCAAATTAAATAAAGTTGGTTGACAAAAAGTTTGATATAAAACTATAATATAAGTATGAAAACAACAGATGCATTATCTTTATTATCCAGAATACGCCAAAAGGCAAATAATAGAATTCTATCAGAACTTGCCAACCATGGTATTGAGGGGTTGGCTACTTCTCATGGAGATATTCTATATGCCCTTTTTGACAGAGAAAAAATGACAATGGCAGAAATTGCCTCAAAAATTCACAAAGACAAGTCTACAGTTACAGCTTTGGTAAATAAACTATGCCAGATAGAATATGTCAAAAAAGAGAAAGAGCAAACCGACACAAGAGTGAATTATGTATTCCTTACGGAGAAGGGAAAGGCTCTAAAATCTATCTTTATCGAAATCTCAAACAAGCTTATGGAGGATTTTTATAGGGGAGTATCGGAAGAAGAAAAAGAGGCTTTTCTGGAATTGCTATGCAAAATTGAAAAGAATCTGTAGTTTTTTATCTATTTAGTTTGATATCAAACTAAAATATCATCGAAGGAGTAAAATAACATGCATGCTTATTTAAGAAAATTGCTGCTGCTTTTTGTTCATGGAGCTTACACGGGAAGCTGGATGTGATGCAAGTACATTCCACACTTCGTTGCGTCAGGCTATTCCTGTTATGTGATGAACTTACGGGGACACTATAGGAGTCGGTCAACTGATATGACAAAGGTAACGGTAGAGGATTACCTTACGGATATAAGGGAAGTGATGGCACGATGCCAAACGCCGCCGATCCTAATTGGATTTAGTATGGGAGGAATTTTGTGCCAAAAAATAGCCGAGAGCGGGAATTATACAGCATAGATGAGAGCGAGGAAGATATTCGGTTTCAAATGCAGTATTTGTCGGAGGAGTCTGCATGTGTTTTCTTGGAGATTGCTACTTGGATTGAAGGAGTGAAGGGGATTTCTGTGGATAATTCGAATATTCACTGTCCTGTACTTTCGATTAAAGCAATACAAGAAGAGGAAGATATCATTCGGGGTAAGATAGAAGCACAAAGATACAATGGAACCTCTCATTTGTTTGAGGGAATGACACATACCGGCATGCTGGTTGGCAGTAATTATAAAAAAGGGGTTGATACCATTATGGAATGGTTAAAAACAATTTAAAATTGTTAATGTGTGTAAGCAAAAACTTTTAAAATAAAATAATTTGAAGCACAAGCTTATTTTTTAAGGGTTTGTAGAAAAAGCAGATAAAATATATTGACAACAATAATTTGTAATGTTATTATCCCAATACACAATAATATAATTTGCGAGGAGTATATATATGGAACATGGAGTAAAGGGTTTGTCAAAGAGAATCTATCAAGAAAAGTCGGCCAGGGATAAAGCCGTCAATTGGTTTTTGATTTTAGGTATGAGCATTTTATATGCGGGTTATTTAGGTATTTTAGGTACACGGGTTTATGAGCATACCATTATGTGGTATATTGCACTTCCAATCGGAATTTGTTGTCTGTTAGCAACTGCACTAAATTGGTTTACCTACATAAAAAAGCAGATAGCACGAAACTTGGCTGGGGCTGTATTATTAGTTTTATGATTATTTATTCTGCTTTTTTATTGAGTGAGCAGGATGTATATGTGCAAATCAGTGCAATTCCGGTATTGTCAGCATTTATTCTCTATCATAATACAAAACTGACGAAGATCTTTTGTGTTTGGGGTGGCATTGTTAATACCATATATATCCTCATGGTGTATTTAGCAAGGACAGATGGCTTATCCAAGCATGTCATGGAATATATTGTAATGATTTTGATCTTCAATACAATTTATAAATGTACGGATATTGGCAGACGCTTTACCAGAGATACGACAGGGGCAATCCAAGACGAGCAAAAAAAGCAAGTTGCGATGATTGATGAAATATTAGAAATTGCGCAGATTGTAAAAGAAGGAGCTACAAAAAGCAATCAGCTTGTTCGTGATTTAGAGGAGTCAACTGAGATTGTAAATGCAGCAGTTGGTGAGATTTCCACGAGTACGCAATCTACTGCGATGAGCATCCAGGAGCAAACCTTGATGACGCAGTCAATACAAGGTTCCATCAAAGAAACAGTGATTTCTTCTGAGGAGATGGTAGCGCTTGCTGGCAATTCTTCACTTGCAATTCAAGAAGGATTTGAGATTGTTCACCATTTAAAGGAGCAATCGGGAATGATAGCAAATACCAATACGGGTGTTATTGAGTCCATGGATAAACTACAGGAAAAGACCAAAGAGGTACGTGATATCACGAATATTATTTTAAATATTTCCAGTCAAACCAACTTGCTTGCGCTGAATGCTTCGATTGAAAGTGCAAGAGCGGGAGAGGCTGGCAGAGGTTTTGCGGTGGTCGCAGATCAGATACGAGAACTTGCGGAGCAGACCAGAAAGTCTACGGAAAGCATAACAAAAATAGTAGAAGAGCTTAGTCAAAATGCAAGCGAAGCTTCTACCAATGTAAAGGACTCGGTCGTTGCAGCAGAAAATCAGAGCGGACTCATTGAGACTGCATCCCAAAACTTTGAAAAAATTAATCAAAATGTCGATACGCTTACGGAACATATCAAAAGAATTGATCAGATGCTAGTGGAGCTGGCCAACACAAATAATCGCATTGTGGATAATATCAGCCAAATATCAGCTACAACGCAGGAGGTTACAGCAAGCTCGGAGGAAGCCTCAGCCATCAGTGAAAAGAATTTGCAGCATGCGGAGAATACAAAGGCTTTCTTAGAGGAAGTTATTTTATCAGCAGAGCGTTTTGACAAGTATATCAAGAAATAGAGAAGGGCGAGCGATTGTGCTCGCCTAAAAATTTCGCCATAGTACCTTGCAATACGATGTACTGTGTATTACAATGATTAAGACGGAGGTAAACAGATGGACAAAGAAATGATGAAGGGAAGTACTGATATTCTTTTGTTGTCACAGCTTGTAAAGGAGGATCAGTACGGTTATCAAATAATAAAGGCATTAGAAAATATGAGCAATCAGGTATATAAAATGGGAGAAGGAACCTTATATCCAGCTTTGAAACGGTTGGAACAAAAGGGATATCTTATCTCTTATTGGGGCGAAGCGGAGCTTGGAGGAAGAAGAAAATATTATCAGCTAACGAAGGATGGGGAACGTTATCTTAAAAAAAAGCTGCAAGAATGGAAGCAAGTAAACCAATGGGTATGTTCATGTGAGGAGGGTTTGGTATGGAACAAATAAAGCAATTTGTGGAGGATATTTTAGAAGGACTTTGCTTAACAAGAAAAGAAAGAAGCGAATTAGAAGAGGAGCTTTTCGGTCATCTATTGTTGCTGGTGAGGGAAGGGGAAAGGGATGGCTTGTCACTGGAGGAGGCACAGATTAGAGCGATAGAGCGATTTGGAGTGGCGGAAGAATTGAGAGAGGAGTTTAAAAAGACGCTTCGCCCCTTTGAAAAATGTAAGAGCTTTTTAAAAAGGGCAAATCTTCCAAGGCAGATTTTTTCATATGCTTCTGTATTTTTGTTTGCTTTTTTGATTTCTTTATCGTTTCACACCTTTGTTTTTGCGAAGACGGAGGTGAGACAAAGTTCCATGATTCCAACACTTTATGAAGGAGAATATTTATTAGAGAATAAAGCAGCATACTTATTTTCTCAACCACAAAGGGGTGATATCGTTATTATTGATTTCGAACGGCAGCAAGGAATCGTGGAACAATTGATGGAAAATCTGGAGGATTATGTACAATCCATTCCCTATAAAAAAATAGAGGATGAAAAGCGCTTGGTAAAAAGAATAATTGGTCTGCCGGGTGATACCATTGACATTCAAAATGGTAAGGTATTTATTAATGGGAGTGAATATAGTGAGTCCTACACACAAGGGAATACATATCCCAATTCCATAAAAGTGCCTTTTGTTGTGCCAGAGGGAAGTTATTTTGTGATGGGAGATAATCGAGAAATTAGTTTAGACAGTCGTGATCTTGGCTTTTTTACGGGGGAAAAGATAGAGGGAAAAGCTAGCGTTCGGATTTGGCCAAAGAATGTAATTGGATTCCTAAAATAGATTGAAAAAACTGGAGTTTTATAGTACTATTTTACTATGATAATGTCTTGTTTTGTGGGGATTTTTTAGGAGGTATTTATGGAAAATGTAGAAAAAATGGGAGAAATTGATCAACATCTTCAAGAGGTAGTGGAATCTTCGATTAATGCTTCTTCTGAGGCAACGAATGGAATCGCAGTCATTGGCAAGAGTATGGAGCAAATGGGAGTGATTCGGAAACAATCCGATCATGTCTTAGAGGCAGTTACCTCGCTGGATCAAAAATCAAAGGAAATTGAAAGCATTGTTGGCTCCATTACAGGAATTGCAAAAAAGACCAATATGCTAGCACTGAATGCTTCGATTGAGGCAGCTAGATCAGGAGAGATGGGAAGAGGGTTTGCTGTCGTAGCAGAAGAAGTATAAAATCTAGCGGCTCAGACGACGCATGCTGCAAAAGAGATTGAAGCAGTGATTCAAAAAATTCAAGCGGAAATTGAAAATTCAGTAAAGGTAATGCAGCATGTTAATACAAGTGTGCAAGAGGGAGAAGGGATTATCAGCGAAGCAAGTCAGGCATTTCAAAATATCTATGATAACATTGAACAGGTTTCGGTGGGTCTTATGGAATTATCCGTATCCATTGAACATACGTTTTCAAACTAGAGGTGAAAATAAAGGGGGGTTCTCAAAAAGAGGATTCTCTTTTTTGTTGAAACAGTAAGCTAGAAACGATATAATGGCTCATGAAATAAAAAATCAGAAAAGATAAGGATTTTAAGATGAAGAAAAAAACGTTGATATCTTTTTTTGCGGCGGCCATTCTCATGAATGTAGCGGCTAATCTGGCACATCCCGTAACACCTACCTTGATTCAAAATTTAAACCTGCCAGATTATATGTTTGGAGCAGCATTTGCTGCCATGATGTTCAGCAATTTTTTATTTTCTCCTTTTTGGGGAAAACGAAATGAGTATAAAAATAGCCGCAATACCATTGCTTTTTGTAGCATAGGATATGCAGCGGGACAATTTTTATTTGCTGTGGAAAAGACAGAGGGAACAATTTTACTTGCTCGTATTTTTTCAGGTGTGTTTACCGGAGGAATCTTTATTAGTATGCTGACCTATCTGGTTCGCATTTCGAAGGAAGAAGATCGTGGAAAAAACCTTGCAATTCTTGCAGCGATTAGTAGTGTGGCAAGTGCATTTGGATATTTTATTGGGGGTCTGCTAGGGGAAATCTCAATTGGACTTGCCTTTGGTCTTCAAGTGGGGCTGCTTCTTTTGTCATCGCCTGTATTCTATCTGGTTTGTACGGAGGACAATCCAAAGCCGCTTAAAATTTCGTATCGGGAGATGATTAGAACCTCAAATCCATTTCATTCTTTTATGGAAGCTAGGCGCTTCATGAATCCGACCTTTCTTCTTTTGTTTCTCTTATGCGGACTTGCGTTTCTAGGAAACACGGCGTTTGAACAATGCTTTAATTATTACATTAAAGATGTGTATGGATTGAGTTCGGGCTATAATGGAACCATCAAGGCCTTGATTGGAATAGTGGCCTTACTGGCAAATGGTACGATTTGTATATGGATTTTACAAAAGGCAAATAGTAAGCGCGCCATGATTTATATTATGCTCCTGGGTACCTTATCGATATTTTGGGTTGCAGGGATGAAGTCGCAATTCATGTTTATCGGCTTGAGTATTTTATTTTTTACAATCAATGCGATTAGTATACCCATTATGCAGGATATGGTTTCTAGAGAAGCAAGTATTTCCGATCGAAGCATTGTCATGGGATTTTATAATGGGGTGAAATCGCTAGGAGGTATTATTGGAGCATTGGCAGCAGGAGGATTGTATACAATACAGCCGATTTTTCCTATTTTGTTTGCAGGAATTGCATTTTTTGCGGCAACCGTTTTTTCTATGCTATTCTACTTCAATCGCACCGCTCGATAGGACTTTTGTTTGGAAGGTCTGGCTTCGTTCGTTCAACAAGTGTATGACGCGGGCACGTTTTTTGCCGCTTAGCAAGGTAGGCTGATAGTTATTTCGTGTGGATACGGAAGAAAGGGAACACGGAATAATGCGGCTGCTTGCCTTACTAAGGCTTCCATTTTCAAACACAAAGGTCTGACGATAAATCATGGTATCCTTATCGCTTGGATTTGTATTGCCTCCAAAGCAGAAATTGCCCAAACTATAGACAATCATCTTATCTTTGTAAGATTCAACACCCTGTAATACATGTGGGTGATGTCCAAGAATCAGATCAGCACCTAAATCAATCGCATAGTGTGCAATCCGCTGTTGTTTTTTCTCGGGCTGATACGTGTGCTCTATGCCCCAGTGAAAGCTTACGATGATTAAATCGGTTTCTTCTTCTTGACAGAGCTTTATTTGGCGCTTTATTTCGCTTTTTGTCTGCGCTTCGGTA
>JASKJZ010000024.1 GCA_030154385.1 Clostridiales bacterium | reverse complement strand
ATTGGATGAGGATTTAAAAAAGGTGAAGGAAGCCTATCCAGATATGTACCCTTGTGTACCAAACGGAGGAAGTATGAACTTTCCAACATGGTCTTGTGATGTGCTTGGTGACAGCTTAGGTGTATTGGAAAACTGTCTTGAGGACAGTACGACAGTAGTCAATCTGTTTGATACTGATTCATTTAAGGAATATTGTTCTTATATTTACAAGTGGGTACAGGAAGGACTCATGATGCCAGATGGAGCCAATACAGACGAGGGTTATGAAACCTATATCGGTTCTGGAATTGGTTTTGGAACCTTTACACCATTAAAAGCAGGTTTTGAAGCGGAAGAGACCAGAAAATGTGGCGTTGAAATAGCAACTGTCCAACTATATGGTGCACATTCTACAACTTCAATGGTAAACGCATGCTGGAGTATTGCAGGAAATAGCGAAAAGCCAGAAAAAGCCATGGAAATGCTTAATTTAATGTATACGAATCCAGATGTTTCCAATCTTTTTATCAACGGAATTGAGGGAAACAATTATAAATTTGTAGATGAAGAAAATAAAATAATTGATTTTGCGGATGGAATTGATTCTTCTACCACAAATTACTCTGTAGTAGGATGGGCATGGCCAAATGAACAAATCACTTATGTTTGGAATGGTGACCAACCAGATGTATGGGAGCAGCTCAGTGAATTCAATGCATCAGCTCATTCTTCACCAGCCAAAGGTTTTGTATTTAATAATGAGAATGTATTAAATGAAATAACAGCCTGCAATAATGTTGTTGATAAGTATAGAGATGGTTTAATAACGGGATGCCTTGATCCTGAGGATGCAATTCCAAAGATGAACGAAGAACTAAAAGCAGCAGGAATTGATACAATTATAACCGAAAAACAAGCGCAATTAGATGAGTGGTTAGCCAATAAGTAATACCCTATATAAATTTATAAAGTGGGGTTGCTGCGACTAATATGCAGCAACCTCATTTTAAACAGTGAGGTACAAATTATGTATGCAAAATCCCCAAAAACACGGTTTTCCGGTTTGAAAAAAATGAAACAATTTCTACCATTATACTTGATGATGGTACCAGGGCTTATATACCTGATAATTAATAACTATATACCAATGACTGGTATTGTCCTAGCTTTTAAAAAATATGATATGAAAAAAGGGATGTATTTTAGTCAGAATATTGGTTTTAAAAATTTTGAGTTTTTATTTAAAACAAAAGATGCCTTTATCATTACTAGAAATACGATTGGATATAATTTTGTTTTTATTATACTGGGTACCTTAGTGGCTATTATTATGGCAATTTTACTCAATGAAATTAGTAATAATAAAGCAAAGAAAACGTATCAGACATTGATTTTAATACCATATTTGATATCCATAGTGGTGGTAAGTTATATTGTATATGGTTTTTTAAATACACAGAGTGGTTTTATTAATCATTCTATTTTAGGAAAACTGGGAATGAAAGCAGTTTCTTGGTATTCAGAAGCTAAATATTGGCCTTATATTCTGGGGTTTGTTCACATATGGAAAGTATTTGGATACAGCTCTATTATTTATTATGCGACACTGATTGGTATCGATAAAGGATTTTATGAAGCAGCAGTAATTGACGGGGCTACCTTTTGGCAGCAGATTAAATATATTACCCTACCAGGGTTAAAAAATACAATTATTACCCTCACTTTAATGTCTGTGGGAAGGATTTTCTATTCGGATTTTGGATTGTTTTATCAGGTGCCGATGAACAGCGGGGCATTGATTGATGTAACCAATACAATCGATACTTATGTCTACCGTGGACTCACCCAGCAGAACAATATTGGTATGGCAGCGGCGGCAGGTTTCTATCAGTCATTAGTTGGCTTTGTTTTGGTTTTGACAGCGAATTATATTGTTCGAAAAATAAGTAAAGAAAACGCATTATTTTAGGAGATAATCAAATGGTAAAAAATGATAGAGCATTTCAAATGATAGTAAATATTATAATGATTATCCTGTGCCTGATTTGTGTGCTGCCATTTCTGCTGCTAATCAGCTCTTCCTTGACAGCAGATCAAGAACTGGTGAAAAATGGATATTCCTTTCTTCCAAGTAAATTAGATTTTACAGCATATAAATACTTGATTTTCGGATCAAAGTCAATCATAAGAGGCTATGGAATATCCATTTTTGTAACGGTTACTGGTACCTTCTTTAGTTTGGTGCTGACTACCTTATTTGCTTATCCGTTGTCAAGAAAGAATCTGCCAGGTAGGAACTTTTTTGCCTTTTTTATTTTCTTTACCATGTTATTTAATGGAGGGCTGGTGCCTACCTATATTATGTGGACACAGATATTTCATATTAAAAATACGATCTGGGCATTGATTGTTCCGGGGCTGCTTATGAATGCGTTTAATGTTATTATGATGAGATCCTATCTGACTACTAATATACCAGAAGAGGTGATCGAAGCGGCAAAAGTTGATGGTGCGGGGGAAGTTAAAACCTTGCTTCAAATCGTGCTCCCTATGTCAAAGCCAATTATTGCAACACTTGTTTTATTAATAGGGCTTAGTTATTGGAATGACTGGTTAAATGGTCTGTATTATTTAAATGATGATAAGTTATATAGTATACAGGTACTACTCAATAAAATGCTTCAGAATGTTGAAATGATAAAAAATGCTGCTTCTTCTGGAGCGGCTACTATGAAGATTCCTTCTACCTCCATTCGAATGGCAGTAGCAGTTATCGGTGCTTTACCAGTGCTGATTATCTATCCTTTTTTTCAGAAATATTTTGTAAAAGGAATTGTAGTCGGTGCAGTTAAAGGATAATCAATAAAAGAAACGAAATGAAAGAACGAAACATGAATTACATGAAAGGAGAAGGGAACTTATGAATTTTCCAGAGGATTTTGCTTGGGGCGCTGCAACGGCAGCTTACCAGATTGAGGGCGGTGCGGACGCAGAAGGAAGAGGTCCATCCATTTGGGATACCTATGCCCATGATAAAAATATAGATCCGCTTCGAAATCGATTGAATGTATTAAATAGAGATACAGGAGATATCGCCTGTAACCACTATCATCTTTACAAAGAAGATGTAAAACATATGAAGGAGATAGGTCTTAAGGCATATCGCTTTTCAATAAGTTGGTCACGGATTTTGCCAGAGGGAAGAGGAAAGATTAATGAGGCTGGCATTCAGTTTTACAGCCGCCTGGTTGATGAATTATTAGAAGCAGGGATAGAACCTTATATCACATTATTTCATTGGGATCTACCTCAGGCTATGCAAGATATTGGAGGTTGGCTTAATCCTGAGATGCCAGATTTTTTCGCAGAATATGTTGAAACTGTAGTAAAAGCGCTGTCAGACCGAGTTACTTATTGGATGACCCTCAATGAACCCCAGTGTCATATAATTATTGGACATATTTTGGGGGAATGTGCACCAAAGCTTCGAGTATCGGATAAACAGGGATTTTATCTGATTCACAGTATTCTAAAAGCCCATGGTAAGGCTGTAAAGGTGATTAGGAAATATGCCGTTAAAAAGCCGAAGATAGGCATAGCCCCTAATCCCCAAGCGTTTTATCCTGCCACAGAGAGGGATGAAGATATAAAAGCGGCTGAGAAAATGTCGTTCAGTATTACGACTAGAAATTTTTGGAATACTACTTGGTGGCTGGATCCGATTCTTTTGGGAACGTATCCGAAGGATGGAATTCAGATATTTGGAGAAGATTTTCCTCTGGAGATGATAAAACCGGGTGATATGGAATTAATATCACAACCGTTAGATTTTCTGGGATGTAATTTTTATCAGGGATCGAAAGTCAGGGCAGACGAGCAGGGAGAACCAGTTGTAGTACCCAAAAAGCAAGGTTTTGATATGACTGCGTTTAAATGGGAGGTAACACCCGAAATCCTTCACTATATGCCAAATTTCTTGTATAAAAGATATAACCTACCGATTTATATTACAGAAAACGGTCTGTCCATGGCAGATTGGGTGAGTCTGGATGGAAAAGTACATGATCCATTAAGAATCGATTTTATACAACGTTATCTGCGGGAGCTTGGTAAGGCAATAGAGGATGGCACCCCAGTAAAAGGATATTTTGTCTGGTCATTAATGGATAATTATGAATGGTCCAATGGATATACCGAGAGATTTGGTATGATTCATGTGGATTATGAAACGCAAAAAAGGACTTTAAAGGATTCCGCATACTGGTACAGGGATATTATTTTAAGTAATGGGAATAGTCTTGAATAATGAATTGAGAAATTGTTTTTCATGTACAAGGCGTTAGGTGTATTATAACAGAAAAATGAAACGATATGTTAAAGTCCTGCCAGACGATACTATCACATCATTATGACATTTATGGCATTATTATTATTTTTTATTCCTGCTTTTTTTGTTAGTATTTATGTAGTAAAAAAAGGAGGAAAGAAATTATGGGTATTGGAAAAATGGGGATGCTACGTTTTAAGAGAATGTGTGCACTGATGATGGCGCTTTTTGTTATGGTGTCTTCTGTAGAAATGAATGTGCTACAGGTATCGGCAGCAACTAAGTCAGAAGAACTTACCATAAACAAAACTTCATGGGAATTGAAGATAGGAGACACCGTGAAACTGAAGGCAAAAAACAAAACAAAGAACAAAGGAAAAATTGTATGGTCAAGCAAAAATAAAAAGATTGCCACTGTAACTTCGAAAGGTGTGGTAAAAGGAAGTAAAAACGGAACAACAACAATCACTGCACGAATTAAGAGAACAAAAATAAAGGCAACTTGCAAAATAAAGGTGATAACACCAGCTACCGCAGTAGTTCTGGACAAAACAAGTGCAACCCTAAAAGTTGGAGAAACGGTAACAATCAATGGGACGATATCTCCTAAAACGGCAAGTAATAAAACGTTGGTATTTCGCAGCTCGGATGAAAGCGTAGCAACGGTTTCATCACAGGGAGTGATAGAAGGAGTAAAAGCAGGTACGGCAACAATTACCGTTAAGGTAAAGAACACAAAATTATCAGAAAGCTGTGAAGTGACAGTTGTTAAGCCTAAGACGAACGAAACTGTATTTTATGCGCCGTCGGTAGAAGAAAATGGATTGTCCTATAATGGATACAAACTAAAATGGTCGGATGACTTTGAGGGAACCGCTTTAAACAAACAGGATTGGAATGTTGAAACACATCAAGCAGGGTGGGTGAATAATGAGCTACAAGAGTATGTAGACTCAGAACAAAATATTGTTGTTAAAGATGGCAAGCTTACGATTAAACCAGTTAAAATGGTAGATGATAAAGGAAACGTAAGCTATACCTCAGGAAGAGTAAATACACAAAACAAGCATGATTATAAATATGGTTTATTTGAAGTGAGAGCGAAAGTTCCTGCTGGAAAAGGATATTTACCAGCATTCTGGATGATGCCAACGAATGAGAATATCTATGGTCAGTGGCCAAGATGTGGTGAGATTGACATTATGGAGGTTATGGGACAGCAAAATGATAAGTTATATGGGACGATTCATTATGGTAATCCACATAGCGAAAGTCAAGGAACATATCTGTTAGCAAATGATAACTTTACAGATAATTTCCATACCTTCTCATGTGAATGGGAGCCTGGGAAAATTCGATGGTATATAGATGGTTTACTCTATCATGAAGAAAGTGATTGGTACTCAACCACAGTTGGACAGGGCACAATTACTTATCCTGCACCATTTGATCAGCCTTTTTATATGATTTTAAATCTTGCAGTAGGCGGGAACTGGGTAGGTTATCCAGATGCTACCACTGATTTTGAAAAGGAAGCTTTTGTGATAGACTATGTTAAAGCATATCAAAAGGATAGCTATGATGAAAATGTGACGCGACCAATAAAGCAGGTTGTTCTAAGAGATCCCGATGCAAATGGAAATTATGTAAACAATGGTGATTTTGCAACAGCAGAAGATCTAACAGATACGCTTAACTGGGAAACGAAGACCGCGTTAGGTGGTGAGGCAGTAACTACGATTTCAGACAATGCAATTAAAATCGCAACGACCAATGCTGGTACGGTGGATTATAGCGTTCAGTTGGTACAAGCGGGTATTCCATTTGAAAAAGGAGCAACCTATGTAGTTAGCTTTGATGCAGTAGCTTCTGAAGCAAGAACCATGAAAACCGCAGTAAAGGCTCCTGATCGTGGATACGCAGAATATATGACATCGAAAACAGTTGATTTAACGACGGATAAAAAAACATATACCTATGAGTTTAAGATGACAAGTGACTCGGATTCAAATGGTCGATTAGAATTTAATATGGGCTATGCAGGCTCCACTGCCGATATCTATATTAGTAAGGTGTCAATCACGAAAACAAAGTCAGCAGATCCAAATGAGAAAGAAGTGAAAACCATACTAGCAGATGGTAATTATGTGTATAATGGCAGTTTCCAAGAAGGAATTGCTCGTCTAGGCTATTGGGAGATTACCAACGCTGCAAATGCATCTGTTTTGGTAACAAATGAGAATATGGATCGTAGATTAAAGGTAGTAGTATCTGGCGAAGAAGCAAAGGCAGAGGATGTTTTGATAGCGCAGTCAGATCTTGCTCTTACCGCAAATAAAGTATATTCGTTAAGCTTTGATGCACAGGCAGATGCTGCAAGGGATATGAGGATTATGATTGCAGGACAAGAGGTCATCGCGAAGCTATCGACAGATAAAAAATCCTATAATTACACCATTACATTGCCAGAAACAGTAGCGAATAAAAACATCGCATTCTACCTGGGACAAAAGGGAACAACTTATCTTGATAATGTAAGATTGGTAGAGGATGCAATGATCAAAAATGGCTCCTTTAATGCTGGTTTTGCAGGATATGAGTGGTTTGTTGATTCTTCTGCACAGGCAAGTAGCGTTGTAGACAGTCTTACCGAAACAAATGCAGCTGATATTACAGTAAACAATACAGGTGATGCTGATTGGAAGATTCAGTTAAAACAAAATAATGTGGAATTACAAAATGGACAATGGTATAAATTAACCTTCAAGGCGAAATCATCCTTTCCAAGAAAAATACGTGTCATCATGCAGGGGCTTGAGGCAAAAGGATGGGCAGTTTATTCTGGTGAGAATATTGTGTCACTTACCAACGAATATCAGATTTTTGAAAAAGATTTTATGATGACTGCTGATACAGATCCACAAGCATTTTTATGTGTTGCGCTTGGAGCAGTTGACGGTGAAGTGATTACGACACAGCATAGGGTATGTGTGGATGATATTAGCTTAGTAAAGATTGAGGCACCTGCGAAACCTGGAACAGAAGCTGGAGTAAATATGCTAAAAAATGCTGCGTTTAATGATCCAATTGATAGTATGAAGGATTGGAAAGAAACAATTGCAGACTGGGAACCGATAAAGGCAGCAGCAGTACGCACGCTATCAGACGGTGCGATTACGTATCAAATTACCAATCCAGGTACAGATGATTGGAATGTACAGTTAAAACAGAGTGATCTTTCACTGGAAGCAGGACAGAAATACAAAGTAACTTTTGATGTGATATCCAGCGAATCAAGAGAAATCAAATCAGGAGTAATGAGTACCGCATATGTTTGGTATGGTGGCGGTGATATCGCATTGGAAGCAAATGTTAGCAAGAACGTAATGTTTGAATTTACGATGGGGGTACAAGATCCAGCAGCCGATTTTTACATTTCCATGGGGAAAATAGCTGGTTTAGTGACGCCAGGATCTACCATTACGATATCGAATTTATCATTGGTTAAGGTAGCTAACTAGGCCGTATAAAAAAGATAGTGGTCAAAATCATTTTAGATTTGATCACTATCTTTTAATTTATGTGTCATTGCTTCGGTAGAGGTTGTCATATTATCCCATTTTATTCTAAATTTTCTCGTACGGTATTTATGTGGTGTTAGTCCTGTCTTATTTTGAAAAACCTGAATAAAGTGACTTTGTGAAGAAAAGGATAAATAATTTGCAATGTTTATGATGTTATAATCCGAATATTGCAAAAGATTTTTCGCCTGCTCAATTTTTAAATCAAGAATATATTGACTAATTGTAACCCCCATTTCCTTATGAAACAATTTTGATAAATAACTTTCCGATAAATTGATATATTCAGCAAGTGATTTGATGGTAATTCGATAATGGATATGTTTGTAAATATAGTCGATACATAGGACGATGGGTTTGGAAAGGATCTGGTTACTCCTTAACAAATTCATTTGTTTGCAAAAATCAAGACACATACTATCGTGAAGCGTTGCGATTTCAGGAATGGAGCGACATTGATCCATTTTGTAGATATAAAAATCGCTCAAGTTATATGCTTTTTCTTGTTCCATTCCAGCGTGTACACAATAACGGGTAATCATAGCGGTTGTAACTACAAAATGATAGCGAAGATTTTGCAAAGGTTTGTCTGAGAGTTTCCCCATCCCATCTGGATTTGTAAAAGTATTTTGTTTACAATTCATTTTTACATATTCGATATTGCCATTGGCAATGGCATCATAGAAAGCAAACTCAGTTTCTAGTATTCTATGTTCTGCTAACATTTCATGGTTAATAAATTCGCTGCGGTACCATTCCTTTGACATGTCCATATGAAGCACTCCCTTTCTATGATAGATTTGATGACAACTGATAAATTCATGCAATATTTAATAAAATATAACATCAATCTGATATTATGTCAAACAAATTTATATATTGATAGCAGCAGGGATTGTTGCTATGCAAAAAACACATGTCACGATTTTGATATTTTCAAGGATGATTTTGTATATCAAAATAATATATTACAGTATAGTAAAGTGAAATAGAGAAAGATTGGAGAACTTTAAGCATGAAGTATGGATATTTTGATGATGAAAAGAAAGAGTATGTGATTACAAGACCAGATACACCCGCTCCGTGGGTAAATTATATCGGCTCCCCAGAGTATGGAGCAATTGTATCCAACAATGCGGGAGGATATAGTTTTGCGAAGTCTGGTGCAAATGGAAGAATATTGCGGTATATTTTCAATCAATTTGACCAACCAGGAAGATATATCTATATTCGTGATAACGAGAGTAAAGACTATTGGTCGGCATCTTGGCAGCCAGTTGGAAAAGACTTAGAGCTATATAAGAGTGAGTGCCGCCATGGAACAGCCTACACGAAAATGATGGCGGATTATAGCGAGATTCATTCGGAAACAAGGTTTTACGTTCCGCTCAATGAGTCCTACGAGGTTTGGAGCCTTCGTTTGACAAATACCTCAGGCAAGGAAAGAGATCTCAATGTTACTGGTTATGCAGAATTTACAAACAACAGTAATTATGAGCAGGATCAAGTGAACTTACAGTATTCGCAATTTATCACGCAGACGGTATTTCGCGGAAACAGGGTGCGTCAGATGATTCACGCAAACCTGGATCAATTAGAAAATGGAAAAGACGTTGACGATAAGATTGTGTTTGAACGTTTCCTTGGACTAGCTGGAGCACCAGTTGCCTCCTGGTGTGGGGATAAAGAAGAATTTCTTGGAAAATACCATGGATACGAAAATCCAGTTGGAGTAATGCAAGGTAGTTTAAGTGGAGAAGGAAATTATAATGAAAATGCTTGTGGAGCGCTTTGTACGATCATGCGGCTTGCGCCAGGAGAAACAAAGGAGCTTGCTTTTATCGTTGGAATGAAGGAGGACAAAAAAGCGGGCGAAATTTTAGATCGTTATGTTGATGTAGAAACGGCATGTGCAAGAGAACTCAATGAGTTGATTTCCTTTTGGCACGAAAAGCTTTCACATTTTCAGGTTAAGACGCCAAGTGTGGAATTTAACACGATGATTAATACATGGAATGCCTACAATTGTTTTATGACGTTTATTTGGTCACGTGCAGCTTCCTTTACATACTGTGGTCTTCGTAATGGGTTTGGTTATCGGGATACGGTACAAGATATACAGGGGGTGATTCATTTGGCGCCAGAGATGGCGTTAGAAAAGATTCGTTTTATGCTATCTGCTCAAGTAAATAATGGCGGAGGGCTGCCGCTTGTAAAGTTTACGCACAATCCCGGACATGAAGACACACCAGATGATATTTCTTATGTACAAGAGACGGGGCATCCCGCATATCGGGCAGATGATGCGCTGTGGCTGTTTCCGACCGTTTATAAGTATGTTTCGGAGACAGGTAATTTAGACTTTATTGATGAAGTGATTCCATTTGCCAATTGTGAGCAAGGGACAGTTTATGAGCACTTGAAACGAGCCATTGATTTTTCTATGAATCATCTGGGTCCGCATGGAATGCCAGCGGGGTTACATGCGGACTGGAATGACTGCCTTCGGCTTGGCAAGGATGGGGAATCTAGCTTTGTAGCGCTACAGTTTTATTACGCTATGACGATTTTAAAAGAGTTTGCGGCTTATAAAAAGGATGATGCATACATTCAGTATCTGGATGAGAGTAAAGAAAAACTAGAAAAATTGATTCAAACGCTTTGCTGGAATGAAGATCGTTTTACGCGTGGATTTACAGAAGATGGGGAAGTGATTGGAAAGCGTACGGATAGAGAAGCAAATTTATGGCTGAATCTTCAAAGCTGGTCTGTTATTAGTGGGCTAGCAAGTTCTGACCAGGCTGACCTTGCTTTGAATCAAGTGTACGAGAGGTTAAATACCGAGTATGGCGCTGTTCTTATGGATCCACCTTACCATGCACATGCGTTTAAGGGGGCACTCGCCGTTATTTATAATGCGGGAACCAAAGAAAATGCTGGAATCTTTTCGCAATCCCAGGGTTGGATTATTCTTGCAGAAGCACTCCGCGGACATGGAGACCAAGCCTTTACATATTTTATGGAAAATGCTCCAGCAGCACAAAATGACAAAGCAGAAATAAGAAGATTAGAGCCCTATTGTTATGGACAATTCACAGAAGGAAAGGCAAGTCCGCATTTTGGCAGATCCCATGTACACTGGTTGACAGGAACGGCATCTACGGTAATGGTAGGATGTGTAGAAGGAATACTAGGTATGCGACCAGACTTCTATGGCCTTTCTATTAATCCGTCGATACCAAAGAGCTGGGATGGATTTGAAATTGAGAAAGAGTTCAGAGGATGTCATCTTCATATTTCTGTTAAAAATCCAGGACATGTGGAGTGTGGCTGTAAAAAAATGCTTGTAAATGGAAAAGAAGTAGCTGGTAATTATATTTTGGCAGAGCAATTGACAGCGAAAACAGATATTGAATTGTTCATGTCGTAATGGATAGGAGGACGCAAAATGAATTATCTATAGCATGAATCTGATATTTTGTTCGGATTTATAATATAACAAGCCAAATTAATATGATATATTACCAATAACAAACAAAGGATGGTTGACCATCTATATAAGGAGGATATTTGAAATGAAAAAAAGAGCAATTGCAATGCTGATAGCTGCGACTATGGTTGCGGGGACATTAGTCGGATGTGGAAATTCAGCAGGAACTGCAAAAAGCGAGGGAGCAGTGGAAGGAAAGGTAATTAACATATATTCCTGGAATGATGAATTTCGTCAGCGCTTGGAAGCGGTATATCCAGAAGTTGAGAAAACTTCGGAAGATGGAACGGTTACAACCTTAAAAGATGGAACAGAGATTCACTGGATAGTCAATCCTAACCAGGATGGTGTTTACCAACAGAAACTGGATGAAGCACTTTTAAACCAAGCAACGGCTGCTACAGATGACAAGGTAGATATTTTCCTTTCGGAAACAGATTATGTAAACAAATATATAGACAAAGATGCAGATGTGGCAATGCCGCTGAAAGATCTTGGTATTGATACGGATAAAGAGCTTGCAGATCAGTATGACTTTACTAGAGCAACGGCTTCAGATGCGGATGGTATACAAAGAGGATCCACGTGGCAGTGCTGTCCAGGAACTTTAGTTTATCGCCGAGACATTGCAAAAGATGTTTTTGGTACGGATGATCCAGTAGCGGTAGGTGAGAAGGTAAAAGATTGGGATACGATAAAAGCTACTGCAGAAGAGTTGAAGGCAAAGGGATATTACACATTAGCTTCTTATGCAGATACCTTCCGCCTCTTTGGTAACAGTATTGCACAATCATGGGTTTCACCTGGAGAAACTACAGTGAAGGTTGATCCACAGATTATGAGCTGGGTAAATACTTCAAAAGAATGGTTAGATGCTGGTTATTTAAATGCAACAGTAAAAGGACAGTGGAATGACGACTGGAATAAATCAATGGGTTCTGCATCTAATGTATTTGCTTTCTTACTTCCAGCATGGGGGATTGACTTTGTACTAAATCCTAACTGGGATGGAGATGCAGGAGCTTGGGCTGTTACAAATCCTCCACAGGAATATAACTGGGGTGGTTCTTATATCCATGCAGCTACTGGTACAGACAACATAGAGCATGCAAAAGATATTATCCTTGCTATGACTGCAAATAAAGACAACTTGTTAAAGATTTCAGAAGATTATGCAGATTTTACCAATACAAAGAGTGGTATGCAAGAAGCAGCAACAAATGATGCAAAATTTTCTTCTGAGTTTCTTGGCGGACAGAATCCATTCAAATACTTTGCGCCTGTTGCTGAGAATATCAAGATTGCACCTTTATCTGCTTACGATCAAGGATGTGTAGAATTAATTCAAAGCACATTTAGCGATTACTTACAGGGAAAAGTTACGTTTGATAAAGCAAAGGCCAATTTTGAAACAGCCATCAAAGAACGCTATCCAGATATTACACAAGTAGAATGGCCAGAATAATAGTCAGTGGCTGTGGAGCATTTATTGCTCCACAGTTGTTGCATAGAAAGGAATCGTAGATTATGAAAAAAAAACAAAAAAGCATAAGTTATGCGAAATGGGGAATTTTCTTTATTCTTCCATTTTTTATAACATACTTTATCTTTTCTTTCATTCCGTTGGTGGATACCGTTCGGTATAGTTTCTTTGAATACTATCGCTCAGGAATTAAGGAAGTAGGTCCTAACTTTATTAAAATGACAAATTATATTAATTTGTGGCAATCGGACATGTTTAAATATGCAGGAAATACCTTGATTCTATGGTTGATTGGATTTATTCCGCAGATTATTTTTGCACTACTTCTTGCTGCTTGGTTTACAGATTCACGATTGAAAGTTCGTGGAAAACAGTTTTTCAAAGTAATAATTTATCTGCCAAACCTTATTATGGCGTCTGCATTTGCCCTATTATTTTTCACGTTGTTTTCGACAAATGGACCGATTAATTCTATTTTGATGTCGATTGGAATGGTTCAAAAGCCAATTGATTTTATGGGATCTGTATTTGGGACTAGAACATTAGTTGGACTTATGAACTTCTTGATGTGGTTTGGAAATACAACCATAATGTTAATGGCAGCTATTATGGGAATTAGTCAGGATGTATTTGAGGCCTCAGATTTGGATGGATGTAGTAGTTTTCAGAGATTCTTTTATATTACACTTCCACAAATTCGTCCAATTTTAGCATATACATTGATTACTTCTATTATCGGTGGACTTCAGATGTTTGATGTTCCGCAGATTTTGACTAGTGGTCAGGGAAATCCAGATCGTAGTGCAATGACACTGATTATGTTCCTTAACAGCCATTTAAAGAGTAGAAATTATGGTATGGCAGGAGCGTTATCGGTTTATCTGTTTATCGTCAGTGGTGTGTTATGCTTTATTGTATATCGAATGACGGTTGATAATGACCAGGA
>JASKJZ010000023.1 GCA_030154385.1 Clostridiales bacterium | reverse complement strand
TTTTTTATTTTTTTCATTTTTTTCTTGCATATTATGCATTTATGATGTATATTTATTGAAAACAAATGAATCACCATTACGGAGGTAATTTTTATGAAAGAAAAAGTAATTCTTGCCTATTCAGGTGGCCTTGATACCACCGCTATTATTCCTTGGCTAAAAGAAAATTTTGATTATGAAGTAATTTGCTGCTGCATTGACTGTGGACAAGAAGAAGAACTCGACGGTTTGGAAGAACGTGCAAAATTATCCGGCGCTTCTAAATTATACATCGAAAACGTAATCGATGAATTTTGCGATGAATATGTCGTTCCTTGCGTGCAAGCTTATGCCGTATATGAAAACAAATATTTACTGGGTACCTCAATGGCTCGTCCGGTCATTGCAAAGCGTTTAGTTGAAATCGCAAGAAAAGAAGGCGCAACCGCAATCTGCCACGGTGCAACAGGGAAAGGAAACGACCAGATTCGTTTCGAGCTTGGTATCAAGGCATTGGCTCCTGATTTAAAAATCATCGCTGCCTGGAGAAACGAAAAATGGACAATGCAATCAAGAGAAGAAGAAATTGCATACTGTGAAGCACACGGCATTCACCTTCCCTTTAATGCAAGCTCGAGCTACAGCCGTGACCGTAACCTTTGGCACATCAGCCATGAGGGTCTCGAGTTAGAAGATCCATCCAAGGAGCCAAATTATGACCATCTTCTGGTGCTTGGCGTTTCTCCGCAAAAAGCGCCGGATGAAGAAGTAAGCATTACCATGACCTTCAAAGCTGGGGTGCCAACCTCTCTCAATGGTAAAGAAATGAGTGTTTCTTCTATTATAAAAGAATTAAATACCCTAGGCGGCAAGCATGGTATCGGTATCATTGATATCGTAGAAAATCGTGTGGTTGGTATGAAATCACGTGGTGTCTATGAAACACCAGGCGGTACCATCTTAATGGAGGCGCACCAGCAGCTCGAAGAACTCATCCTAGACCGTGATACCTATACTCTGAAAAAGGAAATGGGAAATAAATTTGCAGATTTAGTATACGAAGGCAAATGGTTCACACCAATTCGCGAAGCGATTCAGGCATTTATCGAGTCAACCCAGACCTACGTTACAGGTGAAGTACACCTTAAGCTTTATAAAGGAAATATTATCAAAGCGGGAACAACCTCTCCTTATTCCTTATACAACGAATCCTTAGCAAGCTTTACCACCGGTGATTTATTTGACCATCACGATGCCGAAGGCTTTATCACCCTGTTTGGTCTCTCCTCTAAGGTTCGCGCGATGAAGATGCAGGAAGTAGAGGGAAAAAAATAAACCCGTCTTCTTGACAAAAGAAATTAAGATATGGTACCATTTTATGCAGTTGTATTCCAAAAACGAATGCAGCTGCATATTTTAATAGAAGGGAGAATCCAACCACTTAAGAATCAACCCATGATTCAAATGAAACAGAAATGTTTTCACCAAACGGTGATAATATTAGCGCCAAGTACCTTTATTGGGTCGTATTCTACGAAAGGTTAACGAGGAGAAGAGACAATCGAACATTCGGCGGATACTCTTCTGTGTTACTTTGCACGCATGATATGTTGTGAAAATGGCAGGTAACTGCAGCACAAAGACAGCATAAGCAAAGAATCAAACTGAATAAAGGAGACTACATTTATGTGTGGAATTATTGGCTTTACAGGCGTCCTGGATGCCAGAAAAATCTTAGTGGAGGGCTTGCAGGAATTGGAATACCGTGGCTATGACAGTGCTGGTATTTCTTATTTCAACGACACAAATGTTCAAACAATGAAAAGCGTTGGAAAGGTCGAGAACCTAAGGGAGAAGGTCGCATGCGATAATAATTTGAACGAAATCTATTGTGGTATCGGTCACACGAGGTGGGCAACCCATGGCGGCGTATCGGAGCTCAATGCGCACCCTCATACCTTTGGTCAAGTCACACTCATTCACAATGGGATTATTGAAAACTACCAAGAACTTCAAGAAGCGTTTGCAAAAGAGGGAAAATACCCTGCTTCACAGACTGATTCCGAAATTGCAGCAATGGTCATTGATTCCTTCTATGAAGGAAACCCCATCAAAGCTATCAAAAAAGCAGTGGAACGTTTAGACGGCGCTTATGCTTTTTGTATTCTCTTCCACGATCAACCAGGTGTTATCTATGCGATTCGCAATGGCAGTCCACTGGTAGCCACACAAACCAAACAAGGCTCAATTGTTGCTTCTGATATGGTTGCCCTGATAAAATACTCGAAGGATTATTTCGTACTTCCGGAGCATCATATCGCAAGACTGACAAAGGATGACATCACCGTAACGAACCTGTTGCATCAGGTAGTAGAACCAAAGATGCTGCATGTAAGCTGGGATGTCGCTGCTGCCAGAAAAGGTGGTTATGATTATTTTATGCTAAAGGAAATACATGATCAGCCAGAGGCTCTTAAAAATACCATCCTTCCCCGTGTGGTAAAAGGACTTCCCTCCTTTGAAGAGGATAAAGTTCCAGATTCTATTTTTACAGACATTAATCGCATTGTCATCACCGCCTGTGGTACTGCGATGCATGCTGGTATGGTCGGTAAAAATCTAATCGAAAAACTAGCCCGCATTCCGGTTACTGTGGATATTGCCTCTGAGTTTCGATATGCTGATCCTATAATTGATGAAAAAACGCTGGTCATTACCCTCTCGCAATCAGGAGAAACCGCTGATACACTGGCCGCAGTTCGGCTTGCAAAGGAAAAGGGCTCAAAAACGTTATCCATTGTCAATGTAAAAGGTTCCTCGATTGCAAGGGAAAGTGACTATGTGCTATATACACATGCAGGACCAGAAATTGCCGTAGCCAGCACAAAAGCATATACGGTACAGCTCTCTGTGATGTATTTAATAGCATTTCGTCTATCCTTTGTAACTGGCCGCTTATCCGAGGAAGAGGTAAAGACCTTTATCGTACAGCTGGAACAGACAATTGATACCGTGGAGCAAATGCTCACTTACGATAAAGAAATCGAGCTTATCAGTACAAGACTAAAACATGTGGATGATTTATTTTTTATTGGCCGCGGTATTGATTACTCGCTTTGCTGTGAGGGCTCGATTAAATTAAAAGAAATCAGCTATATTCACTCCGAAGCTTACGCGGCTGGTGAATTAAAGCACGGTACAATATCCCTAATTACCGATAATGTACCAGTAGTAGCACTCGCTACCCAAAAGCATGTGTATGGAAAAATGATTTCCAACATCCGTGAGGTTCGCTCACGAGGCGCGAGGGTTATCCTCGTCACCAATGATGGTATTTCCGTGGATGCTTCTCTATGCGACCATCACATTGTACTACCGAAAATGGATGATCTATTTACCCCCTTTGGAACAGCCGTCATCCTACAATACTTAGCATATTATACGGCCGTTACAAGAGGACTTAACGTTGATCAGCCAAGAAATCTTGCCAAATCAGTTACCGTAGAATAGAGGATACTTATGATTAAAAATCTTTACAACCAAAAGAAGCCAGTTCTTTCCCTTGAGGTCTTTCCTCCAAAGAAGGACACGGATATTGAAACCATCTATCAGACCTTGGATGCATTACAGACGCTCGCTCCTGATTTTATCAGTGTCACGTATGGTGCAGGCGGCAGTACCAGTAAAAAAACAATTGAAATTGCATCCTATATCCAAAATCAATGCAAGATTGAAGCGGTTGCACATTTGACCTGTGCAGAACTGGATGAAACCTCACTCCAGATTTTTCTTGATGAACTAAAGGAACACAAGGTAAAGAATATTTTGGCACTTAGAGGTGACATTCCAAAGCACATGTCACCAGAAGAATTTTCTAAGCGCTCCTTTACCCATGCATCGGATTTGGTTTCCCATATTCGAAAGAATCCGTTTGGATCAATCGGTGGAGCTTGCTATCCTGAAGTACATCCAGAGGCAAATAGCGCCAAGGACGATATTTTGATGCTAAAGAAAAAGGCAGAAAGCGGCGTTGATTTTTTCGTCACGCAGTTATTTTTTGACAACGAACTGTATTATCGTTTTTTAGATAACGTAAGAGATGCTGGTATCCAGACTCCTATTTCCGCTGGTATCATGCCGATTACCGCTGCTTCTCAAATCCGACGCATTGTCGAATTATCGGGTTCTTCCGTTCCTTCCAAGCTGGCTCATTTGGTTGCAAAGTATGCGGATTCCAATGAGGATATGAAAAAAGCAGGTCTCGAATTTGCAACCATGCAAATCGAAGACCTGCTAAAACATCAAAGTGATGGTATCCATCTTTATACCATGAATAAAGTTGATGTCAGTCAGACTATATTTAAGAACCTTGGGCGTATTTAATCGTCCAAGGTTGTATAATGATTGCTTCCATTCCAAAGAAGCCATTCGTTATAACCAGCATCTTCTAGTGCCTGGATTTGAGCTTCTACCTGCTCCTTTCCATAGGTTTGATGATGCGGCAACCAGCTTGCTGTAAAATCCTGCAGCCATGGCCTTACTATGGCTGCTTTTTTGCTGTCCTTAAGTACCAAAGCCGAGTCATCCAATGCCTTTTTAATCAGCTCATAGGGCTCCAGATCAGGATGTTCAATACCAAAGCTTCCATCTGCATAATGAGAAGGGTAAATCATTGGACATATATAATCCAAGTTTTCTGCCATATCTTTATAATTTTGTCCTACAATTTCTTGATCCACTTCGCTATTGATCACGATACCATATACATCAGCAGAGACAAACACACCAAGGGCCGACAGCTCGTCATGCATATATTGGGTAAATTCCGTTATGATTTCTTCTTTTGATTTTTGCTTTGCCAGCGCTCCAAAGTCAACATCCTTCATTTTCTTATCGGTAGAAAATCGTATGTAATCAAACTGAATTTCATCAAAGCCAAGCAGTACTGCTTGCTTTGCTATGGAAAGTAAGTAGTCCCAGACCTCTTTTTGATAGGGATTAACCCAAGCCAGTTTGTCTTTATCCCTAAAAATCGTGCCATTCTTATTTTTTAAAGCCAGCTCTGGTTTTTCCTCGGCAAGCCTTGGATCTTTGAAGGCTACAATACGTGCAATCAAATAAATATTTTTTTTCTTTAGTTTTTGGATGAGTGCTGGCATGTCAGGCACATAGTTTTTTGCTGCCTTAATTTCGTTTACCGTATCCTCATCCATTTTATACGTAACTTCGCCGGCATCATTTTTTATATCAATTACCATTGCATTGATTTTTGTTTGATCCACCAATGCAATCAAATCTTCCATTGCAGCAGACCCGGCTCTAGGACCCGTTACATATATTCCATTTACGACTGTGGGCTCCATCTCAATCTCTTTTGATTGATCCAGATTCCCTTCCTCTTCCTTCGTTTCGACTGGTGAACTGCTTTCTACTGGGTTAGCACTTTCCAAAGGAACCTCTTGTTCCTTGGAAGCATCTTGTTCCTTGGGAACATTTTGTTCCTTGGATGCCAATGGCTTTGACTTTTCCTGTCTCGAAGGCTTGATTGGTACACGGCTCCCTGCAAGTTGGCAGGCACATGCCATAAACGCTATAAAAAATAAGGTCAAAACGAAACCACACCATTTATAATATCTCATTTTACTCCGCTCTCAATTTGTTTTGGATTTTATTAAAGACCTCTACTATATCCGGATCAAAACTACGCCCCGCTTCCCGATTAATAATATCGGCACTTTCTTCATGGGATAACGCATCCTTATAACACCTTTCATTCGTCAAGGCATCATAGACATCCACCACTGCCACAATTCTTGCCGGAAGCGGAATTTCATTTTTTTGAAGGCCATTCGGATATCCTTCGCCATCCCATCTTTCGTGATGACTTTGTGCAATCTCAATTGCCATTTTTAGAAATTCGCTGTGCTCGTTGATTTCATATAGTTCGCTTAGCATGCTCGCACCCCTTGGCGCATGCTGCTTCATTTCCTCACGCTCCTCAACACTTAGCCTCCCAGGTTTTAGCAAAATCTGGTCATTGACCGACAATTTCCCCATATCATGAAGAGAAGCTGCAATTTCAATGGTTTCAATAAAATGGTTTGTAATTTCTTTTTCAAAACGAGGACTAAGCTGAAGACTCATTGCAAGAAGTTTGCTCTTTCTTGCCACACTTTGGATATGTTTTCCGGTTGGATCCTCTTTTGATTCCGATATTTTTGCCATGGAAAAAATAAAGTGCTTTTCCTCCTCACGAATTTTCTTTATCTGATCATTTACCATTTTATGTAGCTTTTGGTTGTACTCTTCTAATTCCTTTTGCATGCGATAAATACGCAAATGGTTATTTACGCGAAGCGTCACTTCCTCCAGTTCAAAAGGTTTTGATATAAAATCAACAGCTCCTAATTGAAATCCTTTTGTTATTTCTTCTTTGGAATCCATCGCAGAAATAAAAATAACCGGTATTTCTCGCGTTCGAATATCATTTTTTAGAATCTCGCAAAATTCAAACCCATCCATATCTGGCATCGTTACATCCAATAATATTAAATGTGGCTTTTTTATTTTGATTGCCTCCATCGCTTGTTTTGCACTGATTACTGGTCTTGGTATATATCCTGCATTTTTTATCATTTCTGTTAAAATAACAAGATTCGACGTAATATCATCTACTATCAGGATATTTTCTACTTCGTTCGTGGATCCTTGATATTCCATCCTTTATCCTCCGTATTCATCCTTGTATACTTCTTCTATCTGTTTCTCAAGTATTTCATACAATTGCTTGGATTTTTCTGCTGCCTCGTTTCGAATTGCCAATTCTAACCGAAAAACTGCTCGTTTTAAATCCTCTTTATCCGCAATTAGTATCTTTACCGTTTTCGCAAACTCTTCTGCCTTTTCCCAATTTGACATCTCAATGCATAGACTTAGCTTTTCTAAGTTTTTAAAAACTTCTTTTTGATTTTCTTCGCTGCCAAAGGAGAAAATCTGGTTGACATCAAACTTTACTTCTTCTTCCGAAAACTGTTCGCCCTCTGAATTATCCTGTTTGATTCCCTGTGAATACTCCGAATATACAAATCCAAATGAGGGTTCTTCTTTCGCTCCAAACGTTTGACCATCATCACGACGAAGACGTACGGAGAAAGAAAAGGTACTTCCCTTTCCACGCTCACTTTGTACAAAAATATTACCTTGCATCAACTCAACTAACTGTTTTGTAATACTTAGCCCTAAACCGGTTCCCCCATATCTTCGCGTAATCGAAGCATCTACCTGTGAGAAATCTTTAAATAGCTTATCCATATCCTGCTTGTCAATACCAATACCGGTGTCAATCACCATAAAAAATAATTCGACCACCCCATTCTCGTCTTCCTCTGTCATATTAACTTCGATGCTGATTTGGCCTACGTTCGTAAATTTTATGCTGTTGGATAACAAATTATTTATAATTTGCATCAAACGCAGCTCATCTCCGATTAAAAATTCTGGAACAGTTGGTGTGATATTAACGCGCAATGTCAGTCCCTTTTCATTTATAGTTGGCAAATATGCTTCTATCGCACGATCCATAAATTCACGAAAACGAAATTTTCTCTCTTCCAAAGAAAATTTACCAGCCTCCAGTTTTGAAAAGTCTAAAAGATCATTAATAATAGTAGTCATATTATTGCAGCATCTTTCAATGATACCAAGAAGTCCAAGCTGTTCATCTGTTAAGGATGTATCCCGAAGTGCAGAAGCAATCCCCTTGATGCCATTAACAGGTGTCCGCAGCTCATGCGTCACAATTGATACAAAATCATTTCGAACTTGTAAGGCATGCTCTGCACTCTCTTTTGCTCGTTCAACCTGACGATAGGCTGCGATACGGTCAGAAATGTTTACAGCACTTAAGATGCCATAGTTGTTCTCCTCTCCCTCGTCAATATAAACATTCATTTCTACTGGAAAACAAGTTTCGTTCCTGCGATACGCAAAACCATTGCGTTCTTTGTTGATGTAAGCAATTCCTTCTTTTGTTTGTCGAAATTCGCGACGAAAAATATCCAAAATATTTACTTTTCGACTATACGAATGGTATCCGAGCTCTTGTCTGGCCGTTTCATTCCATTCAATAACTGCTCCATTTCGATTAAACACCAGTAGAATACAACATACTTGATTCAGAAGATTCCATTTTAGACCCATCATTTTATCTTCCATGCTTTTTCTCCTTGAAAAACACTACAATACTTACAAATATATTCTATTTCACAATATGTGATTTGTCAACATTTGCCACATATTTCCACATAATGGTATCTATTTCTCTTGACATTTTGCAAAATATAGGTATATAATATATTGGAACTATACGGTATGTGAATACATATAAGGAGCGAGCCATATGAACTTTAACGTACGTTTAAAGCAATTACGACAAAAGCATAAACTGACACAAAGTGAATTAGCAGATATTCTTGGCTTGAAGCCTACTGCTATATCAAATTATGAGTCTCAGCGAAATGAACCATCCTTTGATAAATTAATATCACTTTCAAAATATTTCGATGTTTCATGTGACTATTTATTAGGGATTTCCGATGCTTACCTACCAGTTGGGGGCGAAGTATTGGATAAAGATATCGTAGAATTTTTTGATTTGTATCAAAAATTAGATGCTGAGAAAGCGAAAGAGGTTCGCAATTATACGAACTATTTGATTTACTGTCAGGATCATCCAGAACGTTAATTTTTGTCAAAAAAATGCTGTGGCCTAATTGGCTCCACAGCATTTTTTATACTTCTTTCCGCTTCCACATGGACATGGGTCATTTCGTCCCACTTTTTTCTCTTTTACAATGGTTCCTGATTTCTTTTGTTCACGATAAAGCTCTTTTCTGCGTTCCGGACTTAATAAAACCTCCCACGCCTCCATCTCATAGAGCCAATCCGCTTTTGCTTCTACCATATTGTAATAAAGCTTTTCTTTATCAAATTCCAAGGATACAACCGTATCTTTTTCCATCTCTTCAATTGGATTTGGCTGTTTTAAACTATCATTGATTCCATCAAGAAATCCTACCATCATGCTAAGGCTTGTATCATATTTAGCCGCAAGTTCTTCTACGGTTCCTGTCACAACTTCATCTGGCTTTGCAAGAAGCTGCTCGTAAATACCTTTTTCAATGGTAAAATAACCTGCCCAAAACTGTTCTCCAGCCTTTGTATTATTCATTTCTTGAGAATACGCATATTCTCTCCATTCACTTAATAAACTCATATGAAACCTCCCTTTTTATGGTCCGTTTTCTAGTATAGCACAATTAAAGTGTTTTTCCAATAATTTTTTTAAGCTTTTGTATAATACAAAAAAATAAGGTCATACTATAATCATACCAATGAAAAATTATAAATACTTATCCTCCCCTGTTTAATGAAAACCCTGACAACGGCGTCAGGGTTTTCATTTTTTTTGGCTTTAAAGCTCTAATTCATTGGTTATCAACAATTTCATCGCGTTTCTTTTTTAATAACCGATAGACAAGCATATATGCATAAATCATAACTGGAATCGCTACCGTTGAAAAAATACACGCCATAAAAAGGCCCTTTGTCGCAGGTGTTGTAAAAATAGCCGATATCAGTGTTGCAATATATAACGAAACTAACACAATAATTCCAATAACAGCTACAATACGCTGGCTTTTTGGTCTTTCTTTACTCTCTTTGCTCATGTTAATTATCCTCCCGAATACGTTTTTCTATGGATAATAACGCTTGTACGATCATACGGGGATGATCAAATGCAAGTCCGCTATTATCTAGTACTTGATAATCCACTTCCTTTAAAATCCCATATGCGTAATAGCTCACACAAATCGTTGCATCGAAGTGAAGTGATTCCTCCTGGCTTGAAAGAATAAGCTGATAAATGTCTTTCCTTCTCTGTCTCCGATTTTCGTCACTTGTCAGTATTTCACTTGATGTTTTTTGAAATTCAAGATCAAACCACTGCGCATCACAAGCATCATCTCCTGCCTTCACCTCATCTACCGTATCATCTACAATGGCAAGATAGGAAGTGGTGATGATTCTGGTTCTTGGATCGCGAAAAACTTCTCCCCATGTATACATCTGCTCAACCGCAATGTTCGTAAGACCGGTCTCTTCCGTCAATTCTCTTTTTGCCGCATCTATCAAATCCTCCCGAATTTCTACAAACCCGCCTGGAAGCGCATATCTTCCAATCCCAGGATGGTTACGGCGCTTAATTAAAAGCACGCAAAGCCCCGTATTTACCTGCTTTATTTCACCATTCGAGCGTATCACAATAACATCGGTAGTCGAACATGGATTTTCATATTTTTTAGGATCATATTCCTCTAAAAAAGCTTCGAGTGTCTGACCGAATTCGTTTTTTTCAATCGTTCCATAAAATGGTGTAATATCCTCTAAAAATGCCATAAATTCCTCCTTTTGTTTATCCTTATCTCTCCCATGTTATCTCAATCACATAGAAAATGCAAGGGCTTGCACCTTTTCCTTGAATTTTTAGCCCTTCTATGCCAAACTGTAATAGGAGGTACTTATGAATATAAAAAAACAAGCCCAATTATTGGCCTTTCCAGCAGACTATAGTGTTATAGATATCGAAACAACCGGGCTTGATCTGCAAAACGATCAAATCATTGAAATTGCTGCTCTAAAGATAAAACAAGGAAAAATAGTGGATTCCTTTGACACATTTCTATCCTGTCAAACGCCACTGCCACAAAAAATACAGACATTAACTGGTATCACAGAGCAAATGCTGTCAACTGCCCCGCATTTTCCTGATGTTGCATATCACTATGCCGCTTTTTTAGGGACTGACATACTCGTTGGTCATTCGGTTCCATTTGATATCTCCTTTCTATCCAAAGCATACAAAGCAGCAGGTTACGCATCCTTGCAAAATTCCTACATTGACACCCTTCCAATCTCGCAAAAGCTGCTCCCAGAACTTGTACACCATCGTCTAAAGGACGTTGCCGCATTTTACCATTTTGATTGCCAGGGAGCCCATCGCGCGATAAATGATTGTAGGATGAACTATCAAATTATGGAAGCAATGAAGCAGACCGTTCTTGCAAGCTTTGGCAGTGAAACGCAGTTTTTTTCGCAATGGAATCACTTAAGTAAACGCATCAAAGCCGAAACCATTAAAGCTGCTTCGCGCACTTTTAATTCTTTGCATCCTTTTTTTCAGAAGCGATGTGTTATCACGGGCGCACTTTCTACTCTTTCAAGAAAACAAGCTATGCAGTCTATTGCTGACGCAGGCGGTATCAATATGGACAAATTAAACACCAACACTGATATTTTAATTCTTGGTGAAAATACGTATTGTGATTTACTATCTGGCATCTCAAAAAAGCATAAAAAAGCCCTCCGCCTAATTGACGAAGGGCATCCAATCAAAATCATTTCCGAGCAAGAATTTTATACCATATTTAAAACTTCTTCTTTTGCAGGCTCGCAAGGAGACAACTCAAGCGCATACAAAACTGGACCCTTTCCTTTGTAATCGGTCCAGTATTCATTTTTCACTTCAGCAACTACATGAATCCATTCCTTATTTTCGAGACGTCTGGCTTCTCTTGTTTTGCATACAAAGCCTAAAAATGCGATATCATCCGCGCAGCAAGTCATTGCCATACGTCCTGGGACAAAATAGTTTTTGGGGAAACCACCTGGCTTTAGTACCATTCCCTTAAAACTGACTTTCTTCCCTTCATAGCGTTCTGTATTTTCAAGGGCATCAATATACCAAATACCAAAATCTTCTTCCTCAATCTCGATGATTGGTGACTTTACATCATAGGGAAGATCTTCCTCGGTAATTTCATCTACCATATCGTCATCCGCATCCTCAAATACAACCTGTACTCTTTGATTCACCGCTTTTAATGCTCTTTTGTATACCGGAAGATCTTCAACCCCCTGACACCGATTAAAAATAATCAAATCAGAGTTACGAATCATTTCTGTTAAAAGTGAGCGCATATTTGCAAAATAATTGGTAAACGTAGAGGCCTCGATAAAGGTAATTTGCTGCTGAATCTCCCAATGCATCGGCAGCTTCATTTCTTTGCGATTCCACATTCCGTTATGCTCAATTAAGATTCGCTCTGGATGGTGCTTTTCTTCTAATTCTCTCAGTTTTTGCGGCGTAAAATCAGCCTCTGATGCAATCGATTCCATAACGGTATGATTTTGTTCAAGCTCAGAGGGGTCATATTCTTCCATGCCATCTTCACACAAAAGCAAAAGTGTCGTTCCCTCTACTGCAAAGTATTCTTCGTTTATTGTTTGGCGAAGGAACGTTGTTTTTCCGCTCTCCAAAAAACCATTGATTATATAAACTGGCATTTCTTCCATGCCATCACCTCATTTTCTAATTATAGTTTTATCGAAACAACTGCTCGAGCGCTTCTTTTTGTAGCTTTGATCCAATCACACATACTTTTCCAATATAATTGGCATGACCTGACCGAAGTTCCATTTCACCCGGAACATAATCAAAATAGATCCACTCTTCCTGGTCTGCTGCCTTCACCATACCTTTCGCTCGCAGTACAATTCCATAAGTCTCTTCTTGCTCTAATAGCGCAAGCTTTGCGCGAAGCTCTTCTTCACGATAGGATATCGAAGCCTCAAAACCCCAGCTTTCAAATACTTCATCTGCATGATGATGTCCGTGATGATCGTGCTCGTCATGTCCACACCCACAGCTACAGCCCTCTTCATGCTCGTGGTCATGGTCATGATGATCGTGGTCGTGATGATTGTGGTCATGATGGTCATGGTCATGATGGTCGTGTCCACACCCACAGCTGCAACCTTCCGCATGGTCATGCTCGTGATGGTGCTCATGATGATGCTCTACCTCTTCTAAAAGTTCCTTCTCCAGATCAACGGGGTGTTCAATCGCAGAAAGAACCACTTGGCCATCTAATTGATCCCAAGGAGTTGTTATAATCTCTGCTTTTTTGTTGTATTCTCGAATCAACGCGATACACGCATTAATCTTCTCCTCATTCATCTTGTCGGTACGGCTCAAGATAATGGTATCCGCATGCTCAATTTGGTTGATAAAAAATTCGCCAAAATTTTTGATGAACATCTTGCACTTTAGCGCATCTACTACTGCAACCGCACTATTTAAAGCACTTCCTGTCTCTTCAACGTCTTGAACCGCTTTGATAACATCAGAAAGCTTTCCAACGCCAGATGGTTCAATTAAAATACGTTCTGGATGGTAGGTTTCAATTACTTCTTTTAAAGAGGTTCCAAAATCACCCACCAGGGAACAGCAAATGCATCCCGAATTCATTTCGCGAATTTCAATTCCCGCTTCTTTTAAAAAACCACCATCAATCCCGATTTCACCAAATTCATTTTCAATCAGAACAACCTTTTGTCCATTTAATGCTTCCTTTAATAGTTTTTTTATGAGCGTTGTTTTTCCAGCGCCTAAAAAACCAGATACAATATCAATTTTTATCATAGTATTCCTTCTTTCTAAGATTCCATTATGCAACACATCATAACACAAGCCTTGTTAGAAATCAAATATTTCTGGCGATAATCCGTTATAGTGCAAAGGCTGACCTACCATTTACAAAAAAATCATGCAGGGAGGTAATCGATCCCTCCACCATACTATTGACCGCAGTATCCGTATAAAAAGCCATATGCTGCGTCATAATTACATTTGGAAATTGGCGCAAATAAGCCATGTCTCGATTGGAAATGATATCAGAACGCAAATCATGATGATAAATCCCCTCTTCTTTTTCGAATACATCCAGACCAAGAGCGCCAATTTGCTCTGATTCCACAGCTTCTATCACGTCTGGAATGGACATAAGCTCGCCCCTTGCACAATTAATAATTACCACACCATGTTTCATCTTTGCAAGAGAATTGCAATCAATCATATGATAGGTCGACTCTAAAAGAGGAGTATGAAGGGATATCAAATCGCTTTTTTCATAAAGCTCCTCGAGCGAAACATATGAGACAATTTCCTTTAGCTCTTCTTTCGG
>JASKJZ010000022.1 GCA_030154385.1 Clostridiales bacterium | reverse complement strand
CACCACAAACTACACCGCAAACAAAACCGGTGGAAAAGACAAGTACCAAAACAGGGGAGGATACGAATATCGGATCCAAAACCCAAGGATCGGATGCAACTCAAACGTATACAAATACGGAGCAGACAGAACCAAAGGTTGCTCCTGTAATCAGTCAAAGTGATCGGATTGCGAATCTTTCCTTTGATGAAGAAAAGGGACTGTTATGGCCAATTGAAGGAGAAGTTTTATTGCCATACAGTATGGATCAGTCCATATACTTTGATACATTGGCGCAGTATAAGGTCAACCCCGCACTTATTATAGCAGGAGCACAAGGAATGGACGTTTTGTGTGCTTATAATGGTGTTATTACTTCGATTGATGAAAATGAAGAAACTGGAATCACCGTAACAATGTCAATTGGAGATTCTTATGAAATTGTTTATGGTAATTTGGAAAACGTAACGTTTGAAGAAGGCGATTATGTTGCGGAGAAAACATGTCTTGGCACCTTGGCAGCCCCAAGTAAGTATTATATAAAGGAAGGCTGTAATTTGTTTTTTGAAGTGCTTCAAAAGGATGAAACGGTGGATCCTCTGCTTTTGCTACGATAATGAAAAAACGGCTTATATCTTTGGATGGATGTAAGCTGTTTTTTGTTCTTAAATAAAAAACGAATGCATAGATTAATTTAGGGATCTCGGGCGTTTACATAGAGAAAATCCGCAGCTGCATTTTTACGTAAATCGTCCGGGTTCCTCTATTTGTGATTGCAATACCAAGTTGGCAGCTGCTCTATATATCAAGGGAGGTTATGTGACCTCCCTTGATGATATCAGAGGACAGAAACAAACTGATACATTAAAATAAAATGGCAAACGCTTCCTGCCAGGACAAATACATGAAAGACCTCATGAGAACCAAAATATTGGTGGCGTGTGTTGAATAGAGGGAGTTTTAGCGCATAGATGACGCCTCCGATGGTATAGATGACGCCGCCAGCCAGCAACCAAAGAAAGGCGGCCTTGGGGAGCGCATTTAATATACTGGTAAAAGAGATGACACAGCTCCATCCCATCGCGATATAAATAACAGAGGAAACCCATTTTGGACAATATACAAAAAAAGCTTTCAGGAACATGCCGACAATTGCAATCGTCCAAATCAGGACAAGTAAAAGGATGCCAGCTTTTCCGCCTAATACGATTAGGCAGATTGGTGTATAGCTTCCGGCAATCATGACAAAAATCATCATATGATCACATTTTTTTAAAATACGATTGATCCGGGGAGACAGATCAAAGGTGTGATAAAGGGTACTTGCAGTATATAAAAGAAACATACTGCTGATGAAAATAAAAAAGGAGATACCGTATATGGGTTTTGATTGTTCGTGTGCCTTAATTAAGAGAGGCACTGCAGCGAAAAAAGCAAGCAGCATGCCAATAAAATGAGTGAGTGCACTTCCAGGGTCTTTTACACCCTTCTTTTTTAGTTCTTTCATAAGTTACCTCCTATATAGATATGATAAACATTTGAAGTAGTATTAATAACTACATCATGCAATAATTATAATACATCACATAAAATAAAAAAGCAAATACTTTTTAAAGGAAAATTCTTTCTCCTTGAAAACGATTACGTAAAGCGATAGAATATAAGAAAGTGGGGAGTGGGGGGAACGAACGGTGAAGCGAAGAGTGATTGCGAAAAAAAAGAATAAGAAAATGATTAAGCTGACAAGTAAGTTTACGATTTTGATTCTTGCAGTACTCATGGTTCCAGTGGGAGCCTTTTTGCTGTTAATATTTAATAATATGGAAACCTCTTTGTATGAGGATGGAAAAAAGCAGATGCTCTATGAGCTTTCAAGGAGCAGTCAAAACGTAGAACAGATTGTGGTGAATTGCAATTTGTCGACGCAGATGATCGTGAATGATGAGGTGCTAAACGATTTTTTAAATCAGCTAAAATCAAATACAAAGTTTGGATTTATGGATATGCTGGATTTTTATGGAAAAGAGATCAGCGGTGTGCAAAAGGTTGTAAAAAGCAATCCCTATATTTATAAAATCCGTATTTTTGTTAACTCGGATTCAGTTAGAGAAAGTGTCCCCTTACTTTACAAAAAAGAAAAAATCAAAGAGCTGAAGTGGGGGAAGAGCGGAACCCCACAAAGCGGGACATGGTGCTTTGATTATGAAGATACGCTAGACCAGTCAAAAGGGAAAGCGGCAGGCGCAAAAATTGCAGCAGTTATTACAGAGCTTAAGGATTATCGATATGGACAAAATGGTATTGTAGAGGTATCTGTCCGCATGAAGGAGATGTTTCCTGATCTCTATCAATCAACGGATTTGGATTGGAGTTGTTTTGTTGATTCCGAGGGGATGATTTATACCGATGCGTCTCATCCGGCGAAATGGGATAAATATAGACGGGAAGTAACGGATTACCTAAAAGAGATAAAGGAAAAGGAGCTCTTAAAAACAGAGGAGCATCTATCCCTTCGAAGATGGATCGGAAAAGAAGAGGTTCTGATTGGCTGCCAAAAAATTGATGCTTTGGATGGATATCTTGTACGGATAGTCTCGGTGGAGAAGGAAAAGAGAACGCTTAATACCTATAAAATAGAATTTTTGATTTTGTGGATTTTGATTGTTGGAGTCCTGCTTTATATTGCAAGTAGGCTCGTCAATCACATTTTAAAGCAGTTTTATGAAATATATGAGGTGGTTTATCAGGTGCAACAAGGAGATATGGAGGTGCGAATTAAAAATGCCAGCCATGATGAATTTGGTGCCTTGGGCGTAGAAATAAATACCATGCTAGACCGCGTACAAACGTTGATGGATGAGACCATAAAAAGAGAGCTGATTGTGAAGGATTCACAGATTAAAGCTTTGCAAAATCAAATCAATGCGCATTTTATTTATAATGTTTTGGAATCTGTAAAAATGATGGCAGAAATCGATGAGAAGTACGAGATTGCAGATGCATTGTCTTCGTTTGGAAAGTTATTACGCTACAGTATGAAGTGGAAGTCACAGTATGTAGAAGTAAAAGAGGAAATCGAGCACATTCGAAACTACCTGGCGATGCTAAATCTTTGGTATGAAGAGGAAATTCAGCTTGTTATGGAGGTGTCGGAGGATATACAAGTACAAAAAATACCCAAAATATCATTACAGCCGATTATAGAAAATGCAATTTTTCATGGGATGCAAGAAATGCCAGAGGTCGGTCAGATTGATATGAAGGGGTATATACACGAGGGCTCCTGCTATATTCAAATTACAGATAAGGGACGAGGCATGAATGAAGAGGAGCTGGAGCGCCTTCGGATGCGGATTCAGGGTGAGCTTGAAGATACGCATGGATCTGGAAATGGGATTGGGTTAAAGAATGTGCAAGACCGAATACAGATTGCTTATGGAAAAGAATATGGTATCGAAATTGCATCAAAAGAGGGAGAATATACGACCATAACCGTAAAAATTCCATATGTGAACAAGGAGGATGGGGTATGAAAAAAATCGTAGTAGCGGAGGACGGCAGAATCATAAGGGAAGGAATTTGCGCCATGGTACGCCGAAGTGGTGTTCCGATTGAGGAGATTATCGAATGTAAAAATGGACTGGAGGCATTGGAAACAATTAAGAGAGAGAAAATCGATCTTTTGATTACGGATATCCGTATGCCAAAAATGGACGGCATCACTTTAGTAAAGGAGCTTCAAAAAAACGCGTATGTACCTAAAATTATCGTAATCAGTGGTTATGATGACTTTTCGTTTGTTGTAGACTCCTTGCGCTGTGGAGTCAGGGAGTATTTGCTAAAGCCAATCAAGCGGGAAGAAGTGAATGCAATCCTCGAAAGGCTGGAAGAGGAGATAAAAAAAGAGGTGCTGGAGAGAGGAAACAAAAGGGCATCGTTTTATGGGCAGATGCGGACTTTGCTGGCTTCCAGTTCCTTGACGAATACCGAATTGGACGAGATGGAGGGCAGTTTTTTATTTGGGAATGCACCTTTTTGTGTGATATGTACGAATCATTCGCTGGTAGAAAAATGCACAGGAGAAGATATCTTATTTTTCCCTGATATTGAAGGCAGCAATGTAATTGTTTGTAGGGAAAATCAGCGAAAAGAGGTTTATCCAGAGGGAGGAGTTCAGTATATTGGAATTAGTCGGGAGTACCAAGGGTGCCGGAGTGTAAGAACTGCCTTCCTAGAGGCGAAAAAACAAAGGGTTGCTGCTTTTTGTATGCAGCAAGAGCAGCCAGAGGATGTATCCTATCAAATTTCTCTAAGTGAGCTTGAAAGTATGGTACAAAGAATCGGCACTCTGCGCAATAAAGAAAATGAAGAATTCATTGATTCTGTCGCGGAAAAGGTAAAGCAAGGAAAGATGGATGGTCTTCGTTTTCAGGAGATGATTTGTCAGATCGTCAGTCGTGTGAAGGATTTTTATGGTAGGGTACTGACAGATGAAGGAATTTATATTGATAATTTATGCCATATGCTGACCTTTGAGCATATCGATCAATACGTAGAGGAAATCAAACGTATTTTTTCTTTGATCAGCAGCAAGGCATTAAGCGAAAGTGATGACTATCATAACCGAATGAAACTTGAGGAGGCAATTTCTTATATTCAGAAAAACTTTGAAAAAAATATCAATATGGCAATGGTTTCAAACTATGTTTCGATGAACTATACGGTATTCTCAATTGAATTTAAGGAATATACGGGCGAGAACTTTGTGACCTATCTTCGTAATATCCGCATTCGGGAAGCAAAACGTTTGCTAAGTCAAAGTAATATGAAGATCGGTGACATTTGCAGTAATATCGGATATGATAATGAAAAACATTTTATGAAAACGTTTAAGGCAATTGTTGGGGTAACACCAGGAGAATATCGTAAAAATGTAAGAATGGGATGCGAGTGACAAAATTTTGACACCAAAAACAAAAAATACCCCATTAAATTTATATAATTGAGCGCTTATAATGGTATTGTATAAGTTGCTCAATTTTTTATTTGTAAAATGTTAAATGATATATAAAACAAACAATACAAATAGAAAAGATTTGCAAATATACCAAGCACTTTATATAAGGCTTGAAAAATCAGAGGAGGTTAAATTATGAAAAAGAAACACAAAAAAATAATTGCACTTTTAACCGTGAGTGCAATGACCGTTTCCATGCTGGCCGGATGTGGAAAAGAACCAGCAGCAACACCAACATCTGATGCAGTACAAGAAGAGGCGACCGCGACACCAGAGGCGACACCGGAGGCGACTGAGGCACCAGCAGCTACAGAAGCTGGATCTACACCTCGAAATGAGACACTTTACTTTAACGGACAGCAATGGGGAACCATTAACGATTGGAATCCACTTAGTTCCAACTCGAATAATGCAATGGCTGTTACGCAAAACGACAACTCCAGAGAATTGGTTTATGAAACCTTGTTCATGTACAACATGCTGGATGGCGAGTTGTATGGACTTCTTGGAAAAGATTATTCCTGGAATGATAAGCAGACGGAATTAACCATTAAGATGAATCCGGATGCAAAATGGAATGATGGAACGCCAGTTACGGCACAAGATGTTGCTTATACTTTTGAATGCCATACGAAATATGCAACAGCACAAGGCAGCGACTACGCCAATTATATCGATACAGTAGAAGCTGTGGATGATGCGACTGCAGTATTTAAATCAAAACTAGATGACAAGGGACTTCCAGTAAATCCTTTGAAGGTAATTGAATATATTCCAAAAATCTATGTGATGCAAAAAGCATATTTGCAGAAAGTAGAAGAAAGAAATGGAAATGATGCAGATAAGATCAAGCAAGATCGTATGGAAGATTTCGTTTCCTCAGGACCATACAAATCCTATTATAACGATGATCAAAAGGTTGTTTTCGTACGTGATGACAATTATTGGGGCGCTTCCTTATGGGGAAAACTACCAGCACCAAAATACATTGCTCATGTTATTTATGAAAACAACGCAGCAGGTGATACTGCATTTAAGGCTGGTGAAGTAGATGTTTCCCAACAGTTCATCACCAATGTGCAAAAGCTTTGGGAAGAAGATGGACTTCCAATTTCTACTTATATTGACGAGGCTCCATATGGTGTATGTGCTACCATGCCTACTGCATACTTTAATGTAGAAAAACCAGGACTCGATAAAAAAGAAGTTCGTAAGGCAATTGCAATGGCAGTTGACTATGATCAGATTATTGCATCCGCAATGTCTAATCAGTCTCCAACCTTCGTAGATGTTCCACGTTCCATTATGAATCCAACGTCTGGAGAACAAGCACTGGTTGATCAGTCTGCTTTAAAAGATTATCAATTCACGGGCAAGGATATTGATGGAGCAAATGCATTACTCGACAAAGCAGGTATTGTTGATACCAATGGTGATGGTATCCGTGATATCAATGGAGAGAACCTTTCATACAAAGCAGAATGCCCAGATGGATGGACAGACTGGAATGCTTCGCTTGAAATCGTTGCAGCAGCTGGAAAAGAAATTGGTATTGATATTGAAACCTACTTCCCAGATGCCAATACCTTCTATGATGATATGACAACCAGAAAATTTGATATCTGTATGTCGAATCCTCCAGCATCTTCTGTTTCCAATCCATGGGGACGTGCGATGGCTCTTATGTCAACGGATTATACAAAACTTTCCGTTAACTGGAGCGGTAACTTTGGCGGATATGTAAACAAAGACGCAAATGCAATCTTGGAAAAGATTCCTTTGGAAACAAACAAAGATACCTTAAAGAAATACTATACCGAATTAAGCAAGATTTATTTGGATGAAGTACCTTCCTTCTCCCTTATGTACAGACCAATGCTGTTCCACGCGGTAAATGAGAGCGTTTGGACAGGATTCCCACAGCTTGATGATGGCAATAATATACCTCCAACAGATTGTACTGATGGATACGGTATTGCCGCTTTGTACAATTTAGAAAATGTGCAATAATCAAATAAATGATGTTCGACTAGTGGCATCATAGTATAAAAGACCATGTTCTCATAAGGATAACGACGTGAAAACATGGTCTTTTTTAATCAAACCTTTGGATAAAAAGAGAAAATTAGTAAATGAGGTGAGCCATTGAAAGGATATAAAAAATACTATACGAATAAAATTATCTGGTATCTGATTACCTTTTTAATTGCAGTAGTGTTAAACTTTGTATTGCCCCGTTTGATGCCTGGAGATCCGGTTTCTGCAATTGCAGCAAGAGCTGTGGATGGAATGACGGACTCAACTGCTATTCAGGCAGTTTATGAGGATTATGCACAGAAATTTGGTGTGGATGAACCAATAATCAGTCAGTTCTTTATGTTTGTGAAAAATGCGCTTCATGGAGATTTTGGAGTTTCTTTCAGCCAGTATCCACGAAGTGTTGCCAATATTATTGCATCTAGTGTATGGTGGACTGTATGTCTTCAGCTTCCCGCGATTATTGTAGGGTGGATTTTGGGCAACTTACTGGGAGCGGTCGCAGCTTACATAAAAGGCGTTTTTGATAAAGCAATTTTGCCATTTTTCTTATTTGTGAGCAATGTGCCGGCCTTTGGAATGGCAACAATTCTATTGTTTATCTTTTCCTTAAAGCTGGGATGGCTGCCATCAAGTGGAGGCTATGGATTTGATTTGATACCAAATGCAAGCTGGACATTCTTTGCTTCCGTTTTTGTTCATTATCAGCTTCCGTTTTGGTCCATTGTTTTGATTACGATTGGTGGGCAGGCGATTGGAATGCGCTCAATGTCTATTTATGAACTAAATGCAGATTATGTAAAGTACAGTCGCTTCCTTGGAATCAAGGATCGTAAAATAGTGGGATATGTGTTCCGTAATGCCATGCTTCCACAGATTACAGGCTTGGCAATGTCGATTGGTACGATGATTGGGGGCGCTTTGGTCGCAGAAATCATCTTTAGCTATCCAGGACTTGGAACGACACTGCTTGCAGCGGTTAAGGGCAGAGACTATCCTTTGATTTCTGCTTGTACTTTGATTATTACGATTATGGTGCTTCTGGCAAATCTATTTGTGGAACTGATTTATGGTGTGATTGACCCGCGTATTAAAGCGGCACAACAAGATTAGGAGGAAGTGCGATGAAAAACCAGATAAAACAAGTATTCCATTCTAAAAAATTCGTAATAGGGTTTGTTATTTTTGTAGCGTTATTACTTATTACATTGATTTATCCTTTGATTGTCACAGGTGATCCGCTGGAGATGATTGGGCAGGGTAATTTCTTTCCGCCTGGCATATATGTAGGCGTACAAGATACAGTCGATACGGATTCGTACACTTTAAATATCAGCAATGCTTCGGAAAAGCTAGAGCGTAATTTAGAGGTCGATGAGCGTGCGGCGATGGCAGAGTGGCTGCAAAAATTTGCAGATGTATCAATAGCGGATATTGATGTTACCGACGCAAAGAGTTTGACTTCCCTATGGGAAAAATATTATGATGAAAGCAATCCGCAAAAAGGACTGATTGCGGCAAAAAAGAAATATTACAAACGTTTGACGAAAAAAATAGAAGGGCTTTTATCCAATAGTGATTTGCTGGTCGCAGAAGAAGACAGTGAAACAGGGGATGTGTCCATCACGGAAAGAATTCCTGCTACCTCTTATGCAAATATTAGTGAAATTGGAAATAAAAAACTTTTTATTCTTGGAACGGATAATTTTGGTCGAGATGTATTGACGGAGCTGGTTGCGGCGATAAAGACTTCTCTAAAAATTGGGCTTACCGCGGGACTTACGGCGACCTTTATAGGCCTCACCTTAGGGCTTTTGGCAGGATATCTTGGCGGATTTATTGACGATTTTATTATGTTTGTTACCAATCTATTTACCGTAATACCAAGCTTTATCCTATTGATTTTGATTTCCTATAGTGTTGGAAAAAGTGCACGAGGAGTTACTATGGTTGCGGTGATTATCGGTGTTACCTCATGGACGTGGACAACAAGATCGGTACGATCACAGGTTATCTCACTTCGAAATCGTGATCATGTAAATCTATCCAAGCTATCGGGTCATAGCTTTCTTCGAATTATAGTAAGTGATATTCTTCCTTATATTGCCTCTTATGTGGTAATGGCATTGATTTTACAGATTTCATCTGGAATACTGGCGGAAGCACAGCTATCGATGATCGGACTTGGACCAGCTACAACATCGGTTTCAACTCTTGGCCTTATGATGAACTGGGCAATGTCTTACAGTGCACATCTAAATGGAGATTGGTGGGCATATCTTCCGGTTATTCTATCCATTGCCCTGATATCATTTTCCTTGAACCTGATGAATACTGGACTTGACCAGGTATTTAACCCGCAGCTTAGAGATTAGAAGGAGAATGAATATGGGAAAAATAATGCTGGATGTGGATCATCTGAAAACAAAATACGTGACAAGATTTGGAGAAGACGTCTATGCGGTAGATGGCGTGTCGCTTCAAATTGAGGAAGGAAAATCGCTTGGGATTGCGGGGGAATCTGGTTGTGGAAAATCAACCCTGGCACTTAGTCTGATGGGATATTATTTTGCCCCCCTTCATTATCAGAGCGGAAGTATAAAGGTGGATGGAGTAAATATATCGTCGATGAAACCAGATGATATCCGCAAAAATATCCTGGGAAATGAAATTGCTTATATTCCGCAGGCTGCAATGAATGCACTAAACCCGACACAAAAGATTATTCGATTTATCGAAGATGTGATATGGGCTCATAAACCAAAGGCTACCAAAAAAGAAATTTATGATTTGGCGAAGGAGCGCTTTGAAATACTTGGCTTACCAGAAGCGGTTCTCCAAAAGCATGCAGTTGAGCTTTCGGGTGGTATGAAGCAGCGAACGGTCATTGCAATTTCAACTATTTTATCACCAAAGGTGTTAATTGCGGACGAACCTTCGTCTGCTCTGGATGTAACCTCACAAAAGATGGTTATTAAGATGCTTCGCGATTTGATGGAAAAGGGCTTTATTAAGTCCATGATTTTTATTACACATGAACTTCCACTGCTTTATAATGTAACGGATGAAATCATGGTCATGTATGCGGGACAGATTGTGGAGCGAGCAACCGCCAAGAATATGGTATTTGATCCACTTCATCCGTACTCCAAGGGATTGATGGGCTCTATTTTGGTTCCAGAAGAAGGACTTCGGGATGTGAAGCTTACGGCAATTCCGGGTACTCCACCAAACTTAAAGAAGCCGCCAAAGGGCTGCCGTTTTGCAGATCGCTGCAAATATGCGATGCCAGCTTGCATGCTGCATGGAATAGCAGAGACAAATCTGGACAGTGGAAGAATGTATCGCTGCTATATGACCGAAAAGGAATTGAGGGAGGTATATAGCCATGAGTGAAGATAAGAAAAAAGAACAAAGACCGTTGTGCTTAAGTGGAAAGGGCGTTACCAAAGTATTTGGTTTTGGAACAGAAAAAACGGTTGCAGTTGATCATGTAGATTTTGAATTTCACGAGGGAGAAATCATTTCGATTGTAGGAGAGAGCGGATCTGGAAAAACAACGCTGTCTAAAATGCTATTGGGATTGATTAGTGTAACGGAGGGTGAAGTTTATTTTCAAGGAAAACCAAGAGATATTAAAGGTTATAAGAAAAAAAGAGAGTACTGGAAGGGAATCCAGGCAATCTTTCAAGATCCATTTTCTTCCTTCAATGTTTTCCATAAGATAGATGAAGTGCTCTTAGATTGCATCAAGATGCGTGGAGGATCAAGACTGCCGTATAACAAGAAGGTTGAAATGATGACAGAGGCATGTGAGTTTGTAAACTTAAAATTTGCAGAGCTTACCAATAAATATCCCTTTGAGCTTTCGGGAGGTCAGATGCAGCGACTAATGATTGCCCGTATCTTCTTGTTAAAGCCAAAGATTTTATTGGCAGATGAACCTACTTCGATGATTGACGCCTGCTCAAGAGCGACAATTCTTGATATGCTGCTTAAGCTTCGCGATGAAATCAATATGACGATTATCTTTATTACACACGACATCGGACTTGCCTTTTATGTGTCGGACGCCGTATACATTATGGAGCATGGCAAGTTTGTAGAGTCAGGAGACGCTGAGTCTGTCATCTTAAATCCACAGGCTACCTATACCAAGAGACTGATTAATGATGTACCAAAAATATACGAACCATGGGATTTGTCAACCGTGTAAGATTTGAAAAGGGAAGAAGGTAAAGCAATGATAAAGATGCCGATAAAGGAAGGCTTTCGAATGCGAATCGTAGGGGAAGAGACTTGGGTGGATGCTACGATACCTGGAAGTGTTTACTCGGATTTACTAGTAGCTGGAAGAATGGAAGATCCTTACTGGCGAGACAACGAACAAAAAGCGTTGGCTTTGATGGAGCATGATTTTGAGTATGAGGGTACCTTTGTTGTAGAGGAAGAAATGATGCAGCAGGATGCCATCTACTTGCATTTTGATGGACTGGATACGCTTGCGGATGTTTTCTTGAATGGATGTAAGTTAGGTCATGCAAATAATATGCATCGCATATGGGAATATGAAGTATCCCAATGTATCGTTCTTGGAATTAATCGACTGCATATTGTGTTCTATTCGCCAACTCGATATATTGAAAAAGCTTATCAGGAAGAAAAGATTGGCGGCACTGATGATGCAATGCGAGGTTTCCCAAAGCTTCGAAAGGCACATTGTATGTTTGGCTGGGATTGGGGTCCCAGGCTTCCGGACGCGGGTATATGGAGGGATGTATCGCTTCTGGGCTATCGAGAGATTCGTTTCGAAAGTGTTTATGTAACACAGCGTCATGAAGCAGATGGTGTATTTTTGGATTTTTCAGTAGCGGCAAAAAAATGCAAAACAGAGGAGGTTATTTCGTTAACAGAAGAGGCCGGGTATCGTTATCAGGTTCAAATTACGGAACCAGATGAAAATGGTTCAACGATGGTGACCTCCTATGAGGATTCGCCAGAGTCGATACGAATCGAGAAACCGAAGCTTTGGTGGCCGAATGGATATGGAGACCAGCCCCTGTACACGGTTCGCGTTGAACTTCGAAAGGAAGGGGTGCTCCTTGATGTTTGGGAGCAAAGAATCGGACTTCGTACGATGACCGTATCCAGAGAAAAGGATGCATATGGGGAGTCTTTTGCACATGAAGTGAATGGTGTAAAAATATTTGCGATGGGCGCTGATTACATTCCGGAAGATAACATTTTAAGTCGTTGCAATAAAAATAGAACAAGGGAACTTTTGGAGCAGTGCAAAGCAGCAAATTACAATACAATCCGCGTATGGGGCGGAGGCCATTATCCCTATGATGCATTTTGGGACGCTTGTGATGAGCTTGGCCTGGTTGTATGGCAAGATTTTATGTTTGCATGTGCAGTTTATGATTTGACAGAAGAATTTGAGGAAAATATCAGGCGGGAGTTTGTAGACAACATCCGACGCATTCGCCATCATGCATCCTTAGGCCTTTGGTGCGGAAATAATGAAATGGAAATGTTTGTGAACTACGGTGCGTGGGATTGTACGCTGCGCCAAAAAGCGGATTACATCAAAATGTATGAATATATTTTGCCAAAGATTTTAAAAGCTGAGGATCCGGCTACCTTTTACTGGCCAGCCAGTCCATCCTCGGGAGGAAGCTTTGACGAGCCAAACGACGAAAACAGAGGAGATGTACACTACTGGGATGTATGGCATGGGAACTTGCCAATTACCGAATATCGAAAATTTTACTTCCGATATTTGTCTGAATTTGGATTCCAATCCTTTCCATCCCTAAAAACGATTGAAACCTTTACCGAAGAATCGGATCGCAATATATTTTCTTATGTGATGGAAAAACATCAGAGGAATTCTTCTGCAAATGGAAAGATTATGAATTATATGGAGCAGACATTTTTGTATCCAAATGATTTTGACACTTTGTTATACGCCTCACAGCTTTTACAAGCGGAAGCGATTCGCTATGGGGTCGAGCATTTTCGTAGGAATCGCGGTAGATGTATGGGAACCGTGGTATGGCAGCTCAATGATTGCTGGCCAGTAGCCTCTTGGTCTTCCATTGACTATTATGGCAGGTGGAAAGCCCTTCATTATTATGAGAAAAGAATGTTTGCACCACTTATGCTCTCATGTGAGGAAGAGGGGATACTAACGCAGGATACCAATCCAAATGCCCAGCCTTATGAAGTGAAAAAGTCAATTCGTTTATGCGTTGCCAACGAAAGCATGAAGGAAGAGACAGTTTTTGTTGAGTGGGAGCTTCGTAAAAATTCGGGTGAAGTCGTACGGACGGGTATGGAAGAAATAACGGTTCCAAAACTTAAATCGGTTTGGCTTTCTAAGGTGGAGCTCATGGAGGCAGATCTCTATGCGGATTATGTTAGCTATCATATGAAATCAGGGCAAGAAATTGTGTCCGAGGGCAGTGTGATATTCTGCCCACCTAAATATTTTAAGTTCCAAGATCCGAAACTTTCTGTAACGGTGGAAGATGGAAAGACACTTTGTATTTCGGCGAAGGCCTATGCAAAGTCTGTTGAAATCCGGAATGCGAATGATGATTTGATATTGTCCGACAACTTTTTTGACATGAATCCGGGAGAACGAAGAATTGAGATTATAAAAGGCAAAGCAGAGGGACTAAGCATAAGAAGCGTATACAATATTCGATAAAATTAGAAAAAAGCTGTTTGTTATAGGAGGCGAGAAGAGTGCTCGCGCCTAGGATAAACAGCTTTTTCTTGTGAGTGAGGACAATACTATGTATAATAGAGAAAAAATAAGATGAAAATAAATGAATATGAGACGGGACTGGAAGGAGATTCAAAATGGAATTTGAAGTTGGAGAAATCATTAAAATGAAAAAACCGCATCCGTGTGGAAGCAAGGAGTGGAAAATCCTTCGGGTTGGGATGGATTTTCGCTTAGAATGTATGGGATGTTCCCATCAGATAATGGTATCAAGAAAGCTAGTGGAGAAGAATGTGAGGGGGAAAGAGAAGAAGGAAAAATAAAAATATTTTTTTGCATATAAAAACAGTTTGTGTAATTTGTATAAAATCCTGTTAAATACT
>JASKJZ010000021.1 GCA_030154385.1 Clostridiales bacterium | reverse complement strand
GGTGATATATAAGCCACCTCTAAGTTACTATTCTCAAGCTTTGAACTAATGAGCATATAATTTTCTCCGTCAATGCGAACAAAGCTGTAATTCTTCTTTTTCTGAAGGTTATCCAATGCAACAAAATCCACATTTGCATAAATCTTTTCTTCATCATAGAACATCGTAATTGTCCGATTATCTTCTTCATTGTCCTGCATTAACAGAACATTCTTTAAGTCAATGATACTTACAACATACGTATCCTTATAACCAAGTACTCTTATGAGATAGGAATCCTTACCTACCTTAATGGGATACCACTTACTAACCTTTTTCAGGTTACCTTTTATGGCCATATCCTTGATTTCATAAAATATTTTCGGGCTTTCTATATTCGAATTGCTGCCCGTATTATATAGAATCCGGTAAACGTCTTTGGGCACGGAAATAACCATGCTCGCCCACCAATCATCGTATGGATACATCGCCTTTTTTAAATTCAGGCTAGTATCGTATTCATTTACATAATTATCATATTCATTGGATGGACTATATGCAAGCTTTTGAAATGCTGCTTCTTCTGCCGTGATGCGGAGCAATGCCATTTCAATACCCGCCATGTTCCGCTCCATATTCTGACATTGTATAAACAGTGCATTCCTGCTGGCTTCCGCAATTCGATTATTCATTTCCAGCAATACAAACCAGTTGAAAAATATCAGAAACAACACAATTGGTACTGTGCTTCCCATTAATATAACAAGAACCTTCTTTTTTAAAGAATACTCTCGTTTTTCTTTTTTCTTCGTATTTTCTTTCATTACAACTAGGAAACCCCTTCCTGCGTGTTCTTTGCCTTATTATAAACGATACCCCGCTTGTCTGTCAAAGCTCATACTTCAGTCATTAGAGCAATCGAATAACTGCTACAATTCACTTCTATTCTATGGACCTCTCTTAGGGATATGATTTGATGCTCAAATAGTCGTCAATAAAATAAGCCAGCATCAAATGAAATAAGCTCTCCGGATTTTTTAAGTCCAATCCTGCAATTTCATCAATTCGCTTCATACGATAGTTGAGTGTATTGCGGTGCAAAAACATCTGATCCGCTGTTTCTTTCTGGTTAAACCCAGTTTTAGCATAGACCTTAAGGGTTTCATATAAATGTGTACCGTTGGCATCGTCATATTGTTTGAGCAATCTTAGTGCAGGATGGACGTATTTCATAAGATTGATTTCTACTGGTAACTTGTTGAGCAAGCTATAAAAAACAACCGATTGAAAATCAATAAAATCACCATTGAGATTGAATTCTTTTGCCGCCTTTAAAGCCTCACATGCTTCTTCGTAATACTGCTTAAGACGAATCACTTCACTAAAACCATTGCTCTTTCCAATCTTTAGGTGTTCCCTTTGGGCTAGCTGCACCAATGCCTGTCTGCTTTTATTTGGTAAATTCAAGGTATCATCTACGGGCACGATAAAAACAAGACTTTCTTCATAATAAACATACGGCACTGATTGAAAAAGAGTGACAAGTTGGTGGGTCAAATCCTTTTTTATTTCTCTCTCAGACCGATAATAAGCTGGTTTGATAACAAGCACACACATTTTATCTGGAAATTTAATTTCTCCAATTTGAATTCGGGCAGCGATATGTCGTGGTGACATACCTGCCAGTACATCGGTTAAAACGCTGTCGTAAATATGAAAGGGTTCTGCTTTTCCACCATATCGATGCTTTATGTAATATCCCGCGGTTCGACTGACATAGGGTAGCATTTCGTAACAATTTGGCTGAAAGGGTTCTTTGTTTTGGATCATAAAGACATATCCCACTAATTGTCCATCTAAAATAATCTTACTGGATAGATAGATGAGATGATCTTGATAACATTCCGAAAGAAAGGCAACATCCGTCACCGGTCTTTGCTTTTTAAACCGCTCCGACTTGATATGTTCCATAAATTCATAGGAGCAATATCCTTTCTGAATACTGGTCATCCATAACACATCTGGAATATCAAAAATACTCGTATGTCCCAGCAGCTTTCCACTGACATCAATGACAACAATTTCATTTTTTAATTTCGAATACGCAAAGTCCAATATTGCAAAAAGAGGCTCCCCCTGCAATGTCATTTGTATCATTTGCGCATAATCATTTTCATTTTTAAGTCGCCTTATACACTTATCATTTAATTGATTATAGATATCAAGCCAATCATCTTTCGCAATCTGTATCCAATTTGTTGATAAAATTCTGTCATAAAAACCATTGTCTACGCGGTCATTCCCCGTGTCCTGCTCTTGCCACCAGACAAGATTTTTGGGTTGGTTCTCTTGATTTATTATTTGTGAAATTGCACCAAAGTATAATACATCTTGTTCATATTCCGTCTGTCCCTCACGAAGGAGACTACATGCTGATATTTGAGTATCTTTTGATATTTCAATATTTATATAGTTATTATTTGAATTTTTAGATTCTATAAGCATTTCAATATTCATTTTTTCACCTCTCTTTTATATTAGTGCGCAATGCACAAATACGTCAACCTTTTTCGTGCAGTCACCCTGTATATTTTTTAACAGAATAGATGTTAAAATTTAAACACAATAACACGATCATGCATTATTCGGCATGAGAAAGGATGAAAAAGATGATGAATGGAACCTATGAAAATCTATTTTCAAAAGGTAAAATCGGAAATTTAACACTAAAGAATCGAATTGTAATGCCTGCAATGGGGACTGCTTTCGCAGCATCAACCGGAGAAGCATCGGATGAAATGATTCGCTACTACGAGGAGCGAGCAAAGGGTGGATGCGGACTTATTATTACGGAAATTACAAGAATTGATGATGAAACAGGGATTGGTACTTCGAACCAATTAAGCGTCACGGATGCTAAATTCATTCCTAGACTCACTCGTCTTGCGGATGCGATTCACCGTCACGACAGCAAAGTATTTGTACAACTTCAGCATCCTGGTCGTCAAACACCAAGCCGTCTGCTCCATGGAAAGCAAATTGTTGCGCCAAGCCCAATTGTCTGTTCCACGATTGGTGAAATGCCACGAGAACTCACGACAGATGAATGTGATGAGATGGTCAAAAAATTTGTGAAAGGCGCTTATATAGCAAAAGCTGCTGGCATTGACGGCGTTGAAATTCATGCAGCACATGGCTATCTGATCAACCAATTCTTAAGTCCTACCACAAACAAAAGAACCGATAAATACGGCGGTAACTTTGTGAAACGTCTCCGCTTTTTGGATGATATCATCCTTGGTATTCGTTACGCTTGTGGTGCTGATTATCCAATTTCCGTTCGAATCAGTGCAGATGAATTCGTGGAAGGCGGTTTAAAATTAGAGGATACCGTTAAAATTGCACGCCATCTTGAATCCATCGGTGTTCATGCGATTAACGTCAGTTGTGGAACTTACGAATCCGGCTACAGTATCATTGAGCCTTACCAATTTGAAGAAGGCTGGAAAAAGCACTTAGCAAAAACGATCCGTGAAAACGTTAAAATTCCGGTTATTGCCGTTAACAATATCAAGCATCCAAGTGTTGCAGAATCCTTACTAGAGGAAGGTGTTTGCGACTTCATCGGTATCGCCAGAGGTCATCTTGTTGACCCTGAATGGGGGAACAAAGCAAAATACACCGATGAAGCACAACTAAGAAAATGTATTGGCTGCCTCTACTGCTTCAAAATTGCCAACACCGGTCGTGCACTTGCTTGTACCGCTAACCCTATTCTTGGCAGAGAAACACTCTTTAACCAAGATACCTTAAAGAAGAATGGCGCAGGAAAGACCGTTGCCGTAATTGGTGGTGGCCCAGGTGGTATGCAAGCCGCTAAAGTATTAGCAGAGCGCGAATATAAAGTTGTATTATTCGAAAAGAATGACGCGCTGGGTGGTACTTTAAATGTAGGTGACAAGCCACCTCATAAGCATATGATTACCGAACTCGTCGAAACACAAAAAGCAGAAATCGAAGCACTTGGTGTTGAAGTAAGACTCGGACATGCACCTACTCCTGAAGAAGTAAAGACTCTTAATCCATACGGTGTTATCATGGCATGCGGCGGTACGCCAATTCGCCCAAATGTACCAGGTATTGATGGTGCCAATGTGGTTCGTGCAGAAGATGTCCTGGTGGGTAAAGTGAAGCTTTCTGGTCAAAAAATAGCAGTTATCGGTGGTGGCGTAACAGGCCTTGAAACAGCGGAGGTCTTAGGCTCAGATAATGATGTTACCGTCGTAGAAATGGCTGATTCCGTCGGAACCGCTCTTTATCCAAGTGTAAGAGGAACGCTTCTAAAAAGACTAGAAGCTCTTGACACACATTATTTGACCAACCATGCTCTTGCTGCGATCGGCAAAGATCAAATTTCGATGACGGTTATGCCAGCTGCTATCACAACAACCCTCGCTGTCGACACGGTTGTAATTGCGATCGGTGTCAAACCCCAAACAGAGCTTATCGAAGCGTTCGAAGCGGTATTTGATAAAATCACATCCGTGGGGGATGCTCATAAACCAGGTCTTATTGGTGATGCAATGAAAGAAGCAAACGATAAAGCATTTGTATTTTAAACCTACCAGGAGGCATAAACATGAAAGATTTTAAAGATAAAGTATTAGTGGTTACTGGTGCTGCAGACGGTATCGGCAGAGCACTCGCCCTTGAAGGGGCACAAAAGGGTATGAAAGTAGTCATCAATGATATTGATGCGAATGGCCTGAACGAAACGGAATCTCAAGTGAAAGCATTCGGAGCAGAATGTGCAAGCCTTGCCGGCGATATTTCACTCCTTGCGGTTGTTCAATCCCTTTATAAACTCGCGATGGACTCCTTTGGAAAGATTCACATGCTTGTAAACAACGCAGGAGTTGCAGTTTCTGGTCCAATCTGGGAACTTCCGCTTCAAGATATTGACTGGATTACGGATGTGAACTTAAGAAGCCACGCTTATGGCCTTCGTGTCTTCTTACCTACTATGATTGCACAAGGCGAGCCCTGTGCTGTTATAAATGTTGCCTCGGGCGCAGGGCTTATGACTTCCCCATCTGCACCAATGTACCACACAACCAAATTTGCAGATGTTGCCCTAGCAGAAAGCACCTACCTTGGCCTAAAAGCAAGTGGTCACAATCACGTTCAAATGCACGTGCTATGTCCAGCCTTTGTAAAAACACATATCCATGAAAGTGACAAGCACCGACCAGAACGTTATGCGGACATGTCAGACAGCTATTATCAAAGTCAGACTTATCATTCTGGATTAATCCGAAGTGCCCATTCTGTTCATACAGGAATTGATATTGATTCTGTAGGCATGACAGTCTTTACCAGTGTTGAAGAAAATAATTTCTTCATATTAACACACCCAGAGATTAAGATTCCTGCTGGTCAACGTGTGAAAAGATTACTTGATGGGGACAATCCTGCCTAGAAATAGCCACTACTTTTCGCAATAAAAAGTAAGAACCTCAAAAAATGGAGCTGTCGCTTTCACGATAAAAGCCTTGAAGCGCCAGCTTCCTTTTGTGGTCTGTCACTTCTCTATCCATAAGAACACAACTACAACACGGTTTTGGTGTACTGACACATCCTCCTGAACCAATTATTTTAATTTTCATTGTTCCACCCATCCAAACTTTTAAATTTTTCTAAACGGTAATGTCCTTCTTCATCCAACTCTTTTACATCATTTTTAAATCGATATCCAAATTTTTGATAAAAATCTACCGCAGTAATGGATGCTGGAATCTCCACCCTGTCGGCTCTTATAAATAGTTCATCCTGTTCTAACGTTTTCATAATTGTTCGTCCAATTCCTTTACCATGAAGCTCTGGCAATACAAATACGGTAAGTAAAATACTTTCTGTCTTGCTCCCCCAAAAGCTTGAGATGGAACCCACTCCAATGATTTTTTCATTCAAACAAAAAACATACATATTCGCATAACCTGCTACTTCTTTCACCCATTCTGTGTCATGCGTTTTTACCAATTCAGAAATTACATTCTGACTATAATCTTTACTGTTTACTTCCTTGAAGTTTCGTATAATTAAGCCCGCAACCGCTTCTGCATCTGCTTCGCAAAATCTACGAATCTCCACGTTTGTTTTTTCATAATCAATCAAAGTCATATTTTCAGTTATTCGTTTTTTCTTACCAGTCTTAAATTCCACTTTCTCTTTCATAACTCCTCCTATTCCACGCTAGTTCCTTAATTACGAGTGATTATACAAAAAACGCACCAAACATTCCAATATGTCTGGTGCGATATCCTTGTGAAATAGTATTTTAATTACTGAAAGACCCAACCATAACCAAAATCTACCTTCGCATCTATGCACAGACATATCAGACCTATCCGCTTATAACTGTGCACCGATTAAAGTTCAGCTACAAGCAAGTACGTCTATCATACATGTACATATTTCTTCTTGCGTGTAAGATTTGATTCATTTGGATTCTCCTTAATTTTTTCTATAATGCTACACCAATAATTTTAAAATGTCAAACCGTAAATTACTTGTTAAAAACGAGATATATATAAAAAGCGAGAAACCCTTTAAACAAAGGATTTCCCGCTTCTAAACATTAACAGGGGTGGAAGGAATCGAACCCTCCTCTGTGGTTTTGGAGACCATCATTCTACCGATGAACTACACCCCTATATTCAAGCAGCAACGAACACTGCTTGAATATTTTATAATGAAAACTTCTATTTGTCAATCCTTTTTCGGGAAAAATCAATTTTTCTTTGTTGATTTTTTTGCTGGTAAGGTAAAACTTAGGATAATTCCTAAAAATACAACCGCCACGATCATCCAAAACAGAAGAGTTTGCGTTCCATAAGAAGTAAACATGTCATAATATCCCTTCAAATAAACACAAATAATAATGAGAGGAAGTACATACGTCATATAGCCTTTGATCCATCTTGGCAAAGAAAATCCGCTTCCTTCATTTACCTCTGCTAAAAAGTTTTCAAAACCCCAGCCATTTTTCTTAATACAAAATAGAACAAAGAAAAGGCCGCCGAGTGGAAGTATGTTATAGGATACAATAAAGTCCTCCAATCCCATAATTGAGCTTCCCGCTCCTATTGGCTGTACGTGAGATAATACATTATAGCCTAAAATAGCTGGTATTGAAAGGATTGATAATAAACAAAAATTCACAATAGCTGCCTTCTTTCTGGAAACATCAAATATCTCCATGCAAATCGCCATAATATTTTCAAATACTGCAATTACCGTAGAAAGCGCTGCAAATGTCATAAAAATAAAAAATAAAGGTTCCCATATTCTGCCTCCCGCCATATTGTGAAATACATTTGGTAGCGTAATAAACAGTAAAGAAGGACCCGAATCTGGCTGTATTCCATAGGCAAAACAGGAGGGAATAATAATAACTCCAGCCATCAGTGCAACAAAGGTATCGAGCAGAACTACATTCATGGATTCCACGGTTATTTTATGCTTTTTATCCATATAGCTCCCGAAGATACTCATCGAACCCATACCTACACTAAGCGTAAAAAAAGCATGTGTCATAGCTGCAAAAATAACATTTCCAACTCCCTGTTCTTTTAATCTTCCAAAATCAGGGATGAGATAAAATTTAAGTCCTTCCGATGCATTTTCAATGGTTACCGAATTAATAGCCAAAATTACCATTAGCACAATCAATAACAACATCATAATCTTCGTAATCTTCTCGACTCCATTTTGCAGACCAATTGCACAGATGGAAAAAGAGATAGCAATTACAATAAATGTCCAAAAAATAAGGACACCTGGTGATGCCAGCATCTGATCAAAGGCTATTTTTACTTCTTCACCATTTAATACATATAAACCCCCTGTAGTAGCTCGATATGCATAATAAAGCATCCACCCCGCAACCATTGTATAAAACATCATAAGAAGATAGTTTCCTGCAATTCCGAACCATTTAAAATGATGCCAGCGACTCTTTTTCCCCTCTAAAAGAAAAAAGGATTTCGCGACGCTCCTTCTACTGGCACGGCCAACCGCAAACTCTGCCATCATAATTGGCCAGCCAAGAATAACTAAAAACACAAGATATATTAATATAAATGCGGCGCCACCATTTTCACCGCATATATAAGGGAATTTCCAAACATTTCCAAGTCCGATTGCACACCCAGCTGATACTAAAATAAATCCAAGCCTTGAGTTAAAATTTTCTCTTTCCTGCATAACGCTCCTTTCGATCATAAAACAAAATACTGACGATAGCACACAATCCCATTAACAAGGGATATACCAAATAGGGAAGTAGTGCAAACGGTGTAATACTTAGCCCCACTGCTGCTGCCCCTGCAGACGCATATAAAAGCTGTGCCCCATATGGAATCATTCCCTGCCATACAGAAGTAAAAATATCCAAAAGAGCTGCTGTTCGTCGTGGTTCCAGCTCAAACTCGTCTGCGATATCCTTTGCAATTGGACCTGCCATCACAATCGCAATGGTGTTATTTGCAGTCGCGATATCAACAAGGGAGCTAAGTACGGCTATCCCAAACTGTGCTCCTCTTTTTCCCCTTACTTTTGACTTGATATGATAAAGAATAAAATCAATTCCTCCGTTCTCTTTCACAAGACCGATGATTCCTGCCACTATAATGGATATAATCGCAATATCATACATATTGGCAATACCGCCTTTTCCATCCATTCCACTTCCCATGACACGAAAAACATCGTGAATGGAAATGCTGCCTGTTAGAACTCCAATAAATAAGGAAAGTACGGTACCAGACACCAGCACCAGGAAAACATTTCCACCTAGCATAGCACCAAATAAAACCACGAGGTAAGGAATAATTTTAATGAAGGAAAATGTCAGATTTGCATCTGGCTGATAGTTCGAATGCCAGGCCATTACTAAAAATATCAGTATCGTTACAAGTGCTGCCGGTAGTACAATCAAAAAATTCTCACGAAATTTATCCTTCATTTCACATCCTTGCGTTCGTGTTGCCGCAATTGTAGTATCGGAAATCATGGATAAATTATCTCCAAACATCGCACCACAGACAACAGCACCAATACACATAGCTCCTGCAAACCCTGTTTTTTCGCTGACACCTACCGCAATTGGCGTAAGCGCTGCAATCGTTCCCACGGAAGTTCCCATCGCAATGGAAATGAAGCATGCGATTAAAAATAGCCCTGCTACTGCAATTTTGGCCGGAAGAATGGATAAACCAAAATTTACCGTGCTATCAACTCCTCCTGCTGCCTGCACTGCCCCAGAAAAAGCACCTGCAAGCAAAAAAATAAGACACATAATCATAACATTTTCCTCTCCCATGCTTTTTGCAACACAGGAGAGCTTCTCCGAAAAGCTTCTCTGTGGATTCTGGAAAAATGCTACGATTAATGCGATAAAGAATGCTACGACTGCAGGCATCGCATAAAAGTCTTGAAACACGATTCCGCTTCCAACAAATAGCACTAAAAATACAGCAATTGGAAGCAGCCCTATCAGCCTGCCTTTTGTTTGTATCATATGAAATTACCTTCCTTTATTGTTTTCCTATGCCACATGCATAAATTTCTTTACAATCCAGTTAACTATTTTAAACACTGGATTTTCAAAACGTCGTTTGACCTGCTTTAGCTCTTTGCGTATTGGAATACTTTGCGGACAATGCTTTTCGCAGAGGCCACATTCCACACACAAGGAGGCATAGCTCTTTTTCGCCCGCATTGTTGTACACATAAAGTATTCCCGAAATCCATTGGCATAGCTGTCGGTATAGCTGACGTTGTAGCAGCGAAAACTGCCTGGTATATCTACTCCCTTGGGACAAGGCATACAATAAGCGCATCCTGTACAAGGAACTTTTATTTTTTCATTGATTGCTTCCTTTACCTGTTCCATAAGAGCAAAGTCAGCCTCCGAAAATTCTCCTACCGTAACCTGCGAAGCGATCCTTATGTTTTCCTCCAGCATTGCCATGGAATTCATACCAGAAAGCACCACGGTGACTTCCTTTTGATTCCATAACCAGCGAAGTGCCCATTCGGCTGGGGAAAACTTCTTATCGGCATCCGCAAATAAAGAAAGTGCTGCCTTTGGCAGATCACCTACCAAACGTCCTCCCCGAAGAGGCTCCATTACAATAACAGGAATTCCCTTCTTTGCAGCATGCAGAAGCCCACGCTTACCCGCCTGGCTGTACTCATCCATATAGTTATACTGAATCTGGCAAAATTCCCAGTCGTAAGCATCCAAAAGTTTTATGAAGGTATCACTGTTTCCATGATAAGAAAACCCAATGTGACGAATTCTTCCTTCCTTCTTTTTTTGTTCAATCCATTTTAGTATGCCAAGGTCAATCAGACGATTCCACATCGTCACATCGGGAAGCATGTGCATCAAGTAATAATCAATGGTATCGGTTTTTAAGCGCTTACACTGCTCCTCAAAAAAACGATCCATGTCCGATTCCTTTTTTAATAAATAATAAGGAAGCTTCGTCGCTATTTTTACCTTGTCACGCATTCCATTTTTGGAAAGAATGGTTCCGAGAGCCTCCTCACTTCCTGGATAAATGTATGCGGTGTCAAAATAATTTACGCCTAGCTCAATAGCACGTAATAATTCTTTTTCCGTTTCTTCCATATCAATACTGGTTCCTTTTTTAGGGAATCGCATACACCCAAACCCAATAATCGAAAGCTCCTCATTCCCACTACCTGTTCGATAATTCATTTCATCCTCCTCCAATCGCTTGTTTCATTTTACTATATTTCATCTGCTGTTACAACTTTTTTCCAAACCTGTAATTCTTTTTTCAGCAAGCAAATACCCATCATTTTACAACCATTCACTCGATTGACTTTTTTAGGTGCCTGTGCCATACTAATGATACGATGGAAAGGAGTCATTTCTTATGGACGGAGAGAATCGAAGAAATAAACTACTGCAAACGCTCAATTATAGCCATGCCCCACTGTCTGGCGAAAAGCTTGCCACCTTGCTTGGTGTCAGCCGCCAGGTAATTGTACAAGATATTGCGCTTTTGCGTGCCTCCAATCACATGATTTTATCTACAAACAGAGGCTATTTGCTCTATCAAAATCAACAAAATATCCACAGCCGTATCTTTATGATTTCTCATACCGACGAAGAAATGAGAGAGGAACTCTATACAATTGTAGATTGCGGCGGCGTAGTTAAAAATGTGGGTGTCGAACACGAGGTTTATGGTATGATTCAGGCAGAGCTTAATATACGTTCACGCTCAGATGTGGATGCTTTTATCAAACGACTGCAAAATACAAAAGCCGTTCCCCTAAAGGCTCTGAACGCAAACCTTCATTTTCACATGATCGAAGCGGATTGCGAAGATATTTTAGACGAAATAGAAGAGCGCTTGAAAGAAAAAGGGTTTCTATATACAGACTTATAAAAAGATAGGTAAAAAGATTTCCGATAATTATTTACAAATTATATTTTTATGTTATAATATTTACAATCTGTCATAGTTCCCAATCACTCAGGAGGTTCTATGAATCGAAGGCTTACTCTATTTCTCATCTTAAGTATTATTTGTTCTACCCTATTTCCTATTCATGTAAAAGAGGCATCTGCATCGGATATCCTTCCCTTTATTGTATTATCGGACTACCAAAAAGAACTGGCCATTCATGAGGATTTTTCTCTCATTGCCTTTACTTCTAACGGTACAATTCCAAAATTTAAAAGCAGCAGCTCAAGAATTGCCTCAGTCAATACTTATGGTAAAATTACAGCAAAAAAAGCGGGCACTGCTACCATTACTGTCAAAATAAAAAATGCAGAGGCTTCCTGTAAGGTTACTGTCCAAAAGACAGCAATTGCATTGGAGAAAAGTTCCGCTTCTATTGAGCGCAATGAAAGCTATCAGATAAAGGTCAAGACTTCCAATGGATCGCTTCCGACCTTTAAATGCAACAAAAGCAGTGTTGCCCTCGTTGATGAAACAGGATGTATTTTGGGAATGAAGCCCGGTCAGGCTGTGATTACGATAAAAGCCGACGGTTCCACTGTTCGATTTTCTCTCACCGTAAAACAGCCAACGGTGACTCTCAATAAAACGAAGCTTACGCTATACCGCGGGGAATCCAGCCAGCTGACCGCCCGTGTATCTTCAAATGCATTCCCAAAATATACCTCAAGTCGAAGTAAAGTGGCTGCGATAGATGCCTCTGGTACAATTACAGCCCTAAAGCATGGAACGGCTACTATTCGGGTAAAGGTGGATGGCATTACGAAGCTTTGTGAAGTTACGGTTAAATCTCCAGACATTTATCTGGAGACGCAAACCATTGAACTCAAGCCCGGAGACACATTTTCCCTAAATCCAGTGGTTTCCTCTGGAAATCTTCCAAGCTATAAAAGCAGTAACACCGCTGTAGCAACCGTCAGCGAAGATGGTAAAATCACGGCTCAAACAAAGGGACATGCCATTGTTACAGTGTCCGAAGACGGCACAAAAGTAAAATGTAAAATCACGGTAACCAACTAATCAAAAGAACTATGACAGATTCTTTTCTTTCATAAAAAATTCCTTTTCTTTTTTATGAAACCGAATTATAATAATTTAGTAGAGGCAAACTATAAATGCCACGATAAAAAGAAAGGAGTTTTCTACGATGAAAAAATTCAGTAAATTAGTATTTGCGACTTTATCCGTTGCCGCTATAGCAGGTGGCGCATACTATTTTGTGAAAAATATTTTTAAGAAAAAAGATGATGACGAAGATTTTGAAGATTTTGAAGATGAATTTGAGGATTTGGAGCCTGAGGAGGAGACCGAAGAGGAACCTTCTGAAAACCGTGGGTATGTAACCCTTAATTTTAAGGAAGAAAGCAAGGAAGAAACCGATTTAGATAAAGAAACTTCCGCGGATTCGAGTGCTCTTGCTACCGAGGACTCCATCGTTCCAGAAGTGGAATCTGTTGATGCGTTTGAAAGCACAGAAAGTGAACCATCTGAAAAAGAAGAATAATGAAATCTGCGCTGTCGAATAGCCTATATCATCTATTTGACAGCGTTTCTTTTTTTATCCCTTGTAATACGATAGCTAATAATTTCAGGAGCTTCTAAATTAAGCAAGGGAATCACACGCAATAATTTTTCCTTTACATAAGGCTCCACAACTGTTTCTGGCAGCAAACTGTAGCCGTGACCAGCTAATAAAAAAGGAATCATTTTAATGCTGTTATCAATTTCAAATGGATATTGCTGATACGGCGGAAATAATTCCGTTAAAAATGCTCCGATACCCTTTAGCTTAAAGTTACACATAAAATATTCGACCTTCATCAGATCCTCTCGCACAATTCCCTCTTGATATTCGCTATTATCATAGGCTGTAACCAGTACAAGCTTATCCTTATGAAACACATCGCAAATAAAACCATTACGAATCAACGGACTATAGCTATATACCACATCTAATATTTTATCCTGTAACTTTAAGAGCAGCTCCTCCGAGTGACCTAAAATAATCTTGACTGCATGACTTGGATGAAGCGATCGATACGTAATCAGTTCCTTTTCTAAATAGGATTCATATATGGTATTTGTTGTTCCAATCCGAAGAATATCCTCATATTTGTCAATTCGATTGATACTCTCTAGGGACATTTTTTCGAGTGCTACAATTCGTCTCGCGTATTCTAAAAATAGAATTCCTTCTGGTGTAAGCTCCGCTTGCTTTTGTCCTCTTACAAACAAAGGCTTTCCCAGTTCCTTCTCAAGCTCCGCAATTCGATTGGTGACCGTAGATTGTGCTACGAATAATTTTTCTGAAGTTCTGGTAAAATTCCCCACTTCTGCCAGCATAATAAAGGTATTCAAATAATTCGTATCCATTTTTCCTCCAATTCATAATTTGAATGACTCGTATTTGTTTTATTTATTTTACAAATAATATAAACCTATTATATAATAAGAGTCAACAACTATTACAAACTACAATCCAAGGAGATGATACATTATGAAAAAACCATTTATAACAAAGGCACAGGTAGAAGAAATTGTGAAAAACTATCCGACTCCCTTTCATATTTACGACGAGTCTGGTATTCGTGAAAATGCAAGAAAGCTAAATCAGGCATTTTCCTGGAATAAAGGCTTTAAAGAATATTTTGCGGTAAAAGCGACCCCGAATCCCTTCTTATTACAGATTCTAAAAGAAGAAGGCTGTGGAAGTGACTGTTCTTCCTTAACAGAATTAATGCTTTCAGAGGCAGTTGGCTTTTCGGGAACTGATATTATGTTTTCCTCCAACGTAACGCCTGCAGAGGAATATATAAAAGCCAATGAAATGGGTGCTATTATCAATTTGGATGATTATACCCATATTGATTTTTTAGATACATTAATTGGAATTCCAGAAACCATTTTCTGTCGCTATAATCCAGGAGGTGTCTTTGCTCTTGGTACGGATATTATGGACAATCCAGGGGATGCCAAATATGGTTTTACCCATGATCAAATTATAGAGGGCTTCGTTCGCTTGCAAAAGCTTGGTGCAAAGCATTTTGGTATTCACTCCTTCCTTGCCAGTAATACCGTGACCAACGATTATTATCCTACCCTTGCAAAAATTTTATTTGAACTAGCCGTAGAAATCAAAGAAAAAACAGGCATTGAAATTGAGTACATTAATTTATCTGGTGGAATTGGGATCCCTTATTACCCTGA
>JASKJZ010000020.1 GCA_030154385.1 Clostridiales bacterium | reverse complement strand
CAATGGCAGTGGAATCATACCCCGCATAATCATCTTTGGTCTGTCACAGAGCGAACGGGAGCACTTCGGCTTTATACGGGAAAGCTTTGCCAGGATTTAACACAAAGCTATAATACGCTGACGCAGCGGACTATGGAGGATAGAAGTAAGGCTGTGGTAACCATTGACGGGAGTGCGATGAAAGAAAACGATGTGGCTGGTATCTCTGCCTTTTTAGGAGGATATGCTGCTGTAGCGCTGCTTTTGGAAGAAGGATGTTACTACATTGCGATGTTTGCAAGGGAGCCTGAAAGTCCTGAACACTTTGGTGAGAAGGATACTGTGCCAAATGAACTATTATATCAAAAAGTAAGGGTGGATTCGCCAATTGTCACCCTTGGCTGTGTATTAGATTATGAAGGAGACAAGGAGGAAGCCAGTTTTTATTATAAACAGGGAGAGGCTTTCATCCCAATTGGAATTGCGCATAAGATGGTATTTTCGTTGGATCATTTTATGGGGTGTCGATTTGGTCTTTTTTATTATGCCAAGGAACAGCTGGGGGGTCATGTGGATTTTATGAATTTTTGTTACGAGCAAAGCTTACGGGGTGGTATGTTCCGGGTACCATCCCGTACTTTGGCGTCTTTCGTTAGGAATGCCTAGCAGCATAGGAAAGGAGAAAAAGAAATGACAGGAGAGAAAGAAATGACAGGACCAAAAGCACCAAAAGATCCAGAAAAGATGTGCCCGTTTTTTTATATTATGCGAGAGAAGGAGGTATTTGGAGCAAAACAGCCAGATGGAACAGGAATCCAATTTATCTATGAAAATGACGGCCGTTTGATTAACAGTGCCCAGATTACAGGAAATATAACCGACCAGCCGATGCTAGATTTATTAAAGACGACCGAGGGACTTAATAAACTGGTACATAGCATTGGGGTATCGGTAGAATGCGATAATCCAGAGGATAAGGTCATGTTTATCTTTCAAATGTATGGAAAACAGGATGTATATGGAGGCGGCTCTTCTCTTGCCGTAGAGATGACGGCAGATGGAATGGAGCATCGTATTTATCTTTCCGAGGTTTTATGGACGGAGGATGATTTTGAACCTGGGCAAATTCGTTTTGTATTTGATACGCCACAAAAGCTTGCGAAGGCAAATGTACGCTTTTATTTAAACGATGGATACAGCGCGCCAGAGGTAAGCGAGGAGGGGGAGGTTTTGCTTGACTCCAAGCAGTATCAGTCTATGATAAAACGTTCCTTGATGCAGACAGGAAATGGGGCTCGTTTGATGAAGACGATTCAAAAAGCGCAAAAGGGAGAGCGCGTTACCCTTGCCTATATTGGCGGCTCCATTACCCAGGGTGCAGGTGCGACACCAATTAATTCCGAGTGCTATGCCTACAAATCCTATCAAAGCTTTGCAAAAAAATATGGAACAAAGGATAATATACACTTTGTTAAGGCAGGAGTAGGAGGAACCCCTTCTGAGCTTGGTATGCTTCGTTTCGAGCGTGATATTATAAGGGATGGCGTTTTACCAGATCTTGTAGTCGTAGAGTTCGCAGTCAACGATGAGGGGGATGAAACCAAGGGAGTATGCTATGAAAGCTTAGTGAAAAAAATATTAATGCTGCCTAACCAACCTGCGGTAATTTTGCTTTTTTCCGTATTTGCAAATGACTACAACTTGCAGGAGCGGCTATCACCCGTAGGAAAGAAATATGATTTGCCGATGGTGAGTTTAAAGGATGCGGTTACGCCGCAGTTTTCCTTAAAAAAAGAGGAGGGAAGGGTCTTATCAAAGAACCAGTATTTTTATGATGTATTCCATCCAAGTAATCTCGGACATACCATTATGGCAGACTGCCTTACCAATTTGTTTGAGGAGGCTTTTCTCTTGTTGCAGGAAGCAAAGCAAGAAATACCAGTAGACCCGACGAATCAGTTACTGCTTGGAGTACCTGCAATCGGAGATGCTTTTACCAGGGTGAAACTCATGGATAAGAAAGATATCTGCGATATTTGTGAGATTACCGCGGGGGATTTTGTAGAAACGGACACGGAGCTTCAATGTGTGGAATTAGATGATCAATTATCGGCGACACCAGAGTTTCCTTATAACTGGATGTATGATGGAACAAAGGCAGACCAAAAGGAGCCGTATCTTGAAGCTAGAATACGAGCAAAGGCCTTTCTCGTGATTTTCAAGGATTCAGGGGCTATGGATGTTGGAAAAGCCAATATCTATGTGGATGGAACCTTTGTAAGAGTCGCCGATCCCCATCAAAATGGCTGGGTTCATTGTAATCCTGTGATTGCTTTTCAGAATAAAAAGAGCGAGGAGCATACGATACGCATCGAACTGGTACCAGAAGATCGCAATAAAAAATTTACGATACTGGGATTTGGTTATGTGGAATAACAAGTGATCGGATATCCGTTGACAAAAAGGTAACAAGTTACTATAATTATAGTAACTTGTTACCTTTTTTGTAAAGGAGAAAAAATGGATTATGAAAGCAGAGGGACGAGTCTTGCGTGGAAAAAGAAGCTGCTGTTTGCCGGTATCTTTATTCAGGAAAATCGATTGCACGCAGTCTTTGACCGATATAATGAACTATCCTGTAAAAAGTGGTTATTAATGTCTGTGTGTAAAGCGTTTGAAACACCTCCTGATTTATCCACATTGGCAAAACAAATGGGATGCTCGAGACAAAACGTGAAGAAACTTGCACTTTCTTTGGAGAAGGAAGGATTCCTCCAATTTGAAAAATCAGGTCTGGATGCAAGGAGCTTATGCATACGGATTACCGAAAAGGGCGAACGGCTAAATGAAAGAAACGAGCAATTAGGAGCGGACGTGCACGCTGCGATTTTTCAAGAATTTTCCGAGGAAGAGATTGCGCTTTATTATGACTTATCCGTAAAAATGATGCACGGAATTGCACATTTAGAAGAATATTTTAAAGAAAGAGAGGGAGAGCGGTATGACAAAGATTGAAAATGGGGCAGACAAGGGGAGAATTATCATTTATGGCAGCAAATATGGTTCCTCCAAAATATATGCCTTGGAGCTTTCAAGGAGACTGGGGATTTTGGCTGTCTCCTATGAAAAGATGAAAGACAGCAATGAATACGACTCCATTATTTATATTGGTGGGCTTTATGCAGGCGGTGTTTGTGGAATGGTAAAAACCTTAAAAAAATGGATTCCTAAGAAGGATAGCACCTTAGTTATTTTGACCGTTGGCCTGGCAGATCCAAATGAAGAAAAAAATAAAGAGAGTATACGAAAGGCGATACAAATCCAATTACCAGAGAATCTTTTTAAAATGGCATCTATTTTTCACCTAAGAGGTGGCATTGATTATGCAAAGCTTAGTATGGCGCACAAAATGATGATGCATATGGTGTATAAAAAAGCAAAGAGTACGCCGATAGAAGAGCAGGATGCAGAAGCAAAGGCATTGATCGAGACCTACAATCAAACGGTTGATTTTGTTGATAAGAGCGCATTGGATCAAGTGGTGGAGAAAATGAAGGAAATTTGGAAGGACAAAGTAGGTCAGGAAAAGAAGGATTTTATGGATCAATTTGTATTTCGAAGTATTGCATATGAGGAAGCAGATCAGGCGGTGCTCATTGAACAGATTTGTTTTCCGCCAAATGAGGCATGCTCTGAAAAAAGCATGAAGGAGAGAATTGAGAAGGCAGCAAATTTATTTTTGGTCGCGGTGGATAAAGAATCAGGGAAGCTTGCTGGTTTCTTAAATGGAGTGGCAACAAATGAGGAACATTTTCTTGATAAATTCTTTACCAATGCAAATCTTCACGATCCGTTAGGAGCGACGGTTATGCTATTAGGACTGGATGTACTGCCAGAATATCGCGGACAAGGCTTGGCAAGAGAAATTATGAAGCAATACATACATAGAGAGCAAGCGAACAATCGGAAGCGCTTGGTCTTGACCTGTTTGCAGGAAAAGATAGCAATGTATGAAAAAATGGGCTTTACGGATAACGGAATTGCCAATTCTACTTGGGGTGGGGAAGAATGGCATGAGATGCAGTACGTTTTAGATATGTGAAGCAAATCACAAAATAATCACAGATGCTTCACCATTTACACATAGATATTATCTATAATTGCCTCAAGAAACCCAGATGGCAAAAAATGGAGGATACCCTATGAGAAAGAAAAAATATTTTATAATCGTTGCAGTGTTAGCAGTCACGCTATCAATCACAGCTTGTAATAGCAGCACAGGAGCCAATACAAGCTCCGATACCACAGCCGTTGCACAGTCGGATAGCAAGTATCAGTCGGAAACAATCGATGGTCAGGTGTCCGCCGTAGATGGCAATGATATAACCATAACCATTGGTACCCTTGGATCATTTGAAACCCCAAGCGGAGAGACCCCAAGCGGAGAGGTACCAAGCGGAGAAGTACCAAGTGGAGAAGCACCAAGTGGAGAAGCCCCAAGCGGAGAGGCCCCAAGCGGAGAAGCACCAAGTGGCGGAGCGCCTGGGAATATGCCAAGTGCAATCTTTACTCCAGGTGAGGATACGGATACCATAACCGTAGCGTCGGATACTCCGATTTATCAGGAGGGAGATAGTGATTCAGAAACAGAAGCAAGTTTATCAGACATTCAAGAGGGAAGTGTCATCAGTATAACCTTTGATTCGGAAGGCGCGATTGAAAAGATAACCATACAAAATGCGGTTTCTTCGGAGAATATGCAAAATTCTGGAATGCCAGGTGGTGGAACCCAGTCTTCTGGCGTCGATAGCTACGATGCAGTTACAACCTTTGATGAGGATGCAACAACGGATGGAGAGACCTACCAGTCGACGGGAACCGACGAAAATGCTATTTTAGTAGAAAACGGAGCAGATGTTACCTTAAATCAAATGACGCTTAACAGAACCTCAGAGGATAGCACAGGAGGCGACAATTCAAGCTTTTACGGAGTAGGAGCTGGTCTTCTCGTTACCGATGGTACGGTTCATGTAAATGGCGGAACTATTACTACCGATGCAGCAGGAGGAGCTGGTGTTTTCTCTTATGGCGATGGTGTTGCTTATGTTAGTGATGCCACAATAAAGACAACCATGGATACTTCTGGTGGTATCCATGTAGCAGGCGGAGGAACCTTATATGCTTATAATGTAACAGCAGAAACCGATGGAGGTTCTTCGGCAGCGATTCGCAGTGATAGAGGAAGCGGAACGATGGTCGTGGATGGAGGAACGTATACCTCAAATGGCAGTGGTTCCCCAGCTGTTTATTCTACCGCAGATATTACCGTAAATAATGCGACACTTACGGCAACTGGATCAGAAGCAGTTTGCATTGAGGGTCTGAATACGCTTCGCTTATTTGATACGGATTTGACTGGAAATATGCCAGAGAATGAACAAAATGACAATATATGGACAGTGATTTTATATCAAAGCATGTCGGGTGACTCTGAGGTTGGAAATTCAACCTTTGAAATGACAGGAGGTTCTCTTACGAGTCAGAATGGAGGGCTCTTTTATACCACCAATACGGAATCAGCAATTACACTGAAGGATGTAGATATTCATTATTCTGACAGCAATGACTTTTTCCTGCAATGTACAGGAAATACGAATGCAAGAGGCTGGGGAAGTGCGGGAAGTAACGGCGCAGATTGTGTATTTACGGCAATTAGTCAGGACATGGAAGGCGATGTTATATGGGATTCCATCAGTGATCTGGATTTCTATATGACAGATGGAAGTACACTTCAGGGTGCAATTCTGGATGATGAAACGTATGCAGGAGAAGGCAGTGATGGATATGCCAATGTATATATCAGCAAGGATTCCAAATGGGTCGTTACAAAGGATAGTACACTGACCAATCTATATAATGAAGGAACGATTGTAGATGCCTCTGGCAAGACGGTAAGTATTGTGGGAGCTGATGGTACGGTATATGTAAAAGGAACCAGTAGCGTGACGGTTACCGTAGCAAGCTACTCGGATTCCGTGGATTTATCAGGAGCCAATAACGTATCCAATTATTCGGATTATGCAGTGACCAATGCATAAATGATAGGAAAAATTCGATAGAAAGAGCATGTTTGATCGGAGCGTTCGATTTCGATCAAATATGCTTTTTTTATTTCAATCCTTTCATAGATATCCAAAGCAAAACATGCTATAATTTTTTCGACAGGAGATTTGGAGGAGGATATCATATGAAAGTATTTTTAGTAGAGGATGAATTTATCGTACGGGAAGGAATCAAAAAAAACATTGATTGGATAAAGGAAGGAATTGATTTTTGCGGAGAAGCCAGTGATGGGGAATTGGCATACCCAATGATTAAGAGCCTAAAGCCAGATATTATGATTACAGATATTCGGATGCCGTTTATGGATGGTCTGGAATTATCACGACTGATAAAAAAAGAGATGCCAGATATAAAAATCATCGTATTAAGTGGTCACGAAGAGTTTGAATATGCGAAGGAAGCCATCAAAATCGGTGTTGAAGAATATCTGCTGAAGCCCATTAGCGGTGATGAACTTATAGAGGCAGTTAAAAAGGTAGCATTTCGCATCGAGGAAGAGAGAACAGAAAAGGAAAATATTGAAAAGTTTCGAATGGAAATGGAAGAAAACGAAGAAGAGGCAAAACGGCAGTTCTTTAATGATTTGATTCGCAGCAGCCAACCACTGGGAGAAATTTTAGAGAGAGGCAGACAGTTAAGTCTCGATTTGACGGCGTCGTATTATAACATCATTTTATTTAAGATGCAGCGGTTGCATGGTGAGAAGACAGCGCTTGGTGAAGAATACTCAAAGCGTTTATTTTTGATTCGCACAAGAATCAATGAGTATCTACAAGGAAACAAAATGATTTTGGAGTTTAATCGAAACATAGAGGGCGTTGCATTCCTTATTAAAGCAGATCAATTGGAGCAGTTGGAAGAACGACAGAAACGTTTAATATCCACCATAGAAGGTATTATCAAGGAATACCGGGATATTAAGTATTTTGGAGGAATTGGAGTGACGGTAAATCGACTTCGTGAATTAGAGCGATCCTTTGAGGAAGCGAGTCGTGCCTTTGCTTACCGCTTTCTGATAGAAGAAAGCTGTTTTCTTGATAGCAGGAAAATAAAGGAGGAGATGGCGGACAAAGGAGAATCCTTTCATCTGTCGGTAGCGGATGCAGAGAAGTTAGACCGAAATAAAGTGGAATATTTTCTCCGATGCGGAGAAAAGGAAGACGTATCATTTTTTGTGGATGAGTATTTAAAAAATATTGGAAATGACGGAAAAAATTCTTTGCTATTCCGGCAATATATTGTGATGGATATGCATCTTACCGTAAAGCAGTTTTTAGAGGATTTGGGCGTAAAAGTCGATGTTCGGAAGGAAACCTTCGAGGAAAAGAAAATGCTAGAGACGGTTGCCTCTATCCAAAATAGTATCTCTTATCTGGAACATTTGTTAACGCGTGCCATTGATTCTAGAAATGATGTTTCGAGAAAGAAGTCTGGTGATATCATTGATAAGACGAAAACCTATATCGAAAGCAATTATATGAGTGAGGATTTATCCCTTAATTCGGCAGCTTCTTTTGTAAATGTAAGCCCAAGTCATTTAAGTGCCGTATTTAGTCAGGAAATGGGAGTTACCTTTGTGAAGTACCTGACCGATTATCGGATGAATAAGGCAAAGGAGCTTTTAAAATGTACCAACAAAAGAAGCAATGAAATCAGTGTCGAGGTTGGATACCGCGATCCCCATTATTTTTCTTATTTGTTTAAAAAAACGCAGGGTTGTACCCCACTACAATTCCGTGGAACAAAGGGTGGAGAGGAGTAGAATATGCGAAAGCAAATAATGGAAAAATATCTGAATTTAAGCCTTGTAGCTAAAATGCGATATTCCTATTTAGTCATTATTGTTCCGGTATTCTTGTTCGTGTCTCTCTTATTTTGGAATATACAAAATTACAATCGTCAATATGATAACATTGTAAAGAGTGCATCTTCTGCTAGTGAATTCAGTATTGATTTTAAAAAAGACTTTGATTATAAAATATACTTAATTATTGTAGGAAATAGAGACTATGACGAAGCGGATCCGGTTTCAGATATTTTGGAAGCAAGACGAATTGTAGGTGAACTTCGTGATATGACAAATGCAAGAAAAAATCAGATTCGTCTGGAGCGAATTGAAAAATATCTAATCAATCTTGAAAAATACACGAGGCAGATTAAAACCAATATCTATCTGGGAGGAAGGTATGATGAGAATATTGAGGTTTGGGATATTGATATTAAAGGGGTGACCTCTTTAATTCAGGAGTCAATCCTGGAATTTATATATTATCAAACAAAAGAAATCGATAGTCTTCGTATTGAAATGGAACAGTCCTATCACAATCTGATGGAAATCAGCTTTTTGTTTTTGGCAATGACGATATGCCTAACACTTATACTATCGGTGATTATTCCAAAATCTATCACTAAGCCCATTCGTCGGTTATGCAGCGTCACGGAAGAAGTATCAAACGGAAATCTTGAAATTCGAACCAATATAAAAAATGGAATCGAAATGAAAAAACTGGGGGAATCCCTTGATATTATGATTTGGCGGTTAAAGGAATTAATTGAGACCGTTAAAATGGAACAAAAGCATTTAAGAGAGGCAGAGCTTAAGTTGTTGCAGATGCAGATTAATCCTCATTTTTTGTACAATACGTTAGATACGATCGTATGGCTTGCAGAGGGAGGAAATCAAAAAGAGGTCGTTAAAATGGTAGGATCGCTTTCTGAATTTTTCCGTACCTCGCTTAGTCAGGGAAATGATATCATCACCCTTCATGATGAGGTGACACATGTGAAGAGCTATTTAGAAATTCAGCAGGTTCGATATCAAGATATCCTTGTATTTGAAATTTTGATTCCGAAGCATTTGGATGAGTACTTAATTCCAAAGATTACACTGCAGCCGTTGATAGAAAATGCACTATATCACGGAATAAAGAATAAAAGGGAACTTGGAACAATCAAAGTGTCCACGATTGAGCTTGAAGATTCGTTTGAAGTTGTAGTGGAGGATAATGGAATTGGTATGACACCAGAACGTTTAGACTACGTCAATGAAAAGATTCAAAAACGAAATATTAAAGAAAGCGATGTTTATGGATTGTATAATGTAAATGAACGGATTGTTCTTCGCTTTGGCGAGGCTTATGGTCTTTTTATTGAGAGCAAATATAAGGAAGGAACGAAAATAACCATTCGATTGCCATACGAAAAAGAAGCACCTAAAAAATTCGAACTTATGGATAAAAAAAATGAACCTTTTGATGCAAAGGAATAAGAAAATGAAAAAGGAACCAAAGAATGTGGATTGTTTTTTGGCTCCTTTTTTCATAGAATGAATATTGTAAAAAATATTAAATAACGCCAGAAAATGGAGGAGGGCTTTATGAGAAACATGAAAAAAGTGGCAGCGCTTATGCTGACCGTAGCAATGACCGTATCTCTAGTAGCATGTGGAGGAGGTAGTAAGACAGATACTACTACAACATCTAATGATGCAACAAAAACAGAAGAAGCAGCACCAGCGGATACAAAAACAGAAGAAGCAGCACCAGCGGATACCGCAGCTGACAAGATTGTAGTTGGATTTTCACAAGTAGGAGCAGAGTCTGATTGGCGTACTGCAAATACCGAATCTATGAAATCCACCTTTACCGAAGAAAATGGATACGAATTAATTTTTGATGATGCGCAGCAAAAACAAGAAAATCAGATTAAAGCAGTTCGTAACTTTATTCAGCAGGATGTTGATTACATCGTAATTGCACCAGTTACAGAAACTGGATGGGATACCGTATTACAAGAAGCAAAAGAAGCAGGAATTCCTGTTATTATCGTAGACCGTATGATTGATGTTTCCGATGACAGCCTATATGAATGTTGGGTAGGTTCGAACTTCTTACAAGAAGGATATGATGCTGTGGCTTGGTTAGCAGATTATTTAGATAAGCAAGGACGTTCTGACGAAGAAATCAACATCGTAACCTTACAAGGAACCATTGGTTCTTCTGCACAGATTGGACGTACCGATGGAGTAGAAGAAAAAATGAAAGATCATGCAAACTGGAAGATGTTAGAACGTCAGACAGGTGAATTTACACAGTCTAAAGGTCAGGAAGTTATGGAATCTTTCCTTAAATCTTATGATGACATTGATGTTGTAATAGCAGAAAACGATAACATGGCATTTGGTGCTATTGATGCGATTGAAGCAGCAGGTAAAACCTGTGGTCCAGACGGAGATATCATTATTGTATCCTTTGATGCAGTTGCAGCAGCATTTGATGCAATGATCGCTGGCAAAATGAATGTATCCGTAGAATGTAATCCACTACATGGTCCTCGTGTAGCAGAAATCATTCAAAAATTACAAGCAGGTGAGACAGTAGACAAACTTCAGTATGTAGATGAAGGTGTATTCCCAGCAGATACAGCAGCTGATATCAAACCTACTCGTGCATATTAATCCGTAGGAAAGTTTAATAGGTAGGTGTGAGGATGGAGAGTCACTTTGATTCTCCTCCACACCTATTTTTTTTCAGAAAATTTGTGAATTAGGAAAGGTGGAGTCCCAATGGAAAAATCAGTAGTTCTTACAATGTGCCACATAAATAAAAACTTTCCGGGAGTCGTTGCTTTATCGGATGTCGATTTTACGTTACGTAAAGGTGAGATCCATGCCCTTATGGGAGAGAACGGGGCTGGAAAGTCCACTTTAATAAAGGTTTTGACCGGAGTTGAGGAATTTGAAACGGGTGAAATCCGAATCGACGGATGTAATCATGTCATCGTGAACCGATCTCCACAAGAGGCACAAGAAAAAGGAATCAGTACGGTTTATCAAGAGGTAAATCTATGTCCAAACTTAAGTGTGGCGGAGAATCTTTTTATAGGAAGAGAGCCAAAAAAGCTTGGTATGATCGACTGGAAAACGATGAATAAAAAATCCAGAGAAATTTTGGAGGGATTAAATATAAATATTGACGTTACCATTGCATTGGAAAATTATTCCATTGCGTTGCAGCAAATGATTGCAATTGCCAGAGCAGTGGATATGTCTGCTAAGGTTCTTATTCTGGATGAGCCAACCTCTTCTCTTGATGACAGTGAGGTTGAAAAACTATTTGTTTTAATGAGAAATTTAAGAAATCAAGGAATTGGTATTATCTTTGTAACACATTTTTTAGAGCAGGTTTATGAAGTTTGCGACCGTATTACCGTACTAAGAAATGGAACGCTGGTAGGGGAGTACGAAGTGGAGAATTTGCCAAGGGTTCAGCTTGTGGCAAAGATGATGGGAAAAGATTTTGATGATCTGGCTTCCATAAAAAAAGATGCAGGTGAGAGCAACAAAAAGCATGGAAGTATGGTGATTGATGCAAAGGCACTTGGTGCAACAGGAACAATTAAGCCATTTGATCTCACCATTCGTGAAGGAGAAGTGATAGGACTTACTGGGCTTTTAGGATCCGGTCGTTCAGAGCTTGCAAGGGCAATCTATGGTGCTGACAAGGCAGATCACGGCGAGCTCTTTGTGAAGGGACAAAGGCTTTTGATTAATGCGCCAATTGATGCCATGAAAGCAGGTATGGGTTATCTTCCAGAAAATCGAAAGGAAGAAGGAATTATTGCAGACCTTTCGGTTCGTGAAAACATTATCATAGCACTTCAGGCAAAAAGAGGGATATTTCGTCTTCTGGGCAAGAAAGAGCAAGAGGAGTTTACCGATAAATATATTGACCTGCTGCAAATAAAGACAGCAGACAGAGAAGTTCCGATTAAACAGTTAAGCGGTGGAAATCAACAGAAGGTAATTTTGGGAAGATGGTTGTTGACCAATCCAGATTTTTTAATCTTGGATGAACCAACGAGAGGAATTGATGTTGGTACCAAAACAGAAATTCAAAAGCTTGTCGTAAAATTAGCAAAGGAAGGAATGGCGGTAATGTTTATTTCTTCCGAAATCGAAGAAATGATTCGTACGTGCAGTAAAATGGCAGTTCTTCGTGATGGCAGCAAGGTTGGAGAGCTTGGAGAGGCAGAATTAAATCAAGACAGTATCATGAAAGCAATCGCAGGAGGTGAAGCAAATGAATGAGAAGCTAAAAAAAGTTGTAGGATACCGTTTATTTCTTCCGTTGATTTGTCTGGCGCTGGTATTACTAGTAAATGTGATTAAAACACCAAACTTTTTTGCAATATCGATACAAAATGGAGTTTTTTATGGATATATTATTGACGTAATCAATCGTTCGTGTGAATTGGTCATATTAGCGGTTGGTATGACGCTGGTTGTTGCCGCTTCTGGAGGAACGGACATCTCCGTAGGTGCCGTTAGTGCTGTGGCAGGTGCAGCAGCTATCTTTATTCTTGGCGGCGGTGAAACAAGTACCGATGTATACCATGCACCCTATTTTTTGGGATTTTTAGTTGCGCTATTGGTTGGAACACTTTGTGGCGCTTGGAATGGCTTTTTAGTAGCAAAGATGAAGATTCAGCCAATGGTTGCAACCCTCATATTGTTTACCGCAGGAAGAGGTATCGCACAGCTGATTACGGGTGGTAATATTTTATATCTTCGCGTGGATCATTATAAGCAATTAGGAGGATTTATTGAACATGTGCCATTTCCGACGCCTGTTTTTGTTGCAATTTTAGTGGTAGTGATTACGCTGGTTATTCTAAAGAAAACCGCACTAGGCTTGTACATACAAACGGTTGGAATCAATGCAAAGGCGGCAAGGCTAGTTGGTTTGAATTCGGTCATGATTCAGTTCCTTACTTATACCTTCTGTGGACTGTGTGCCGGTATTGCAGGTATGATTATTACTTCTAGGGTCTACTCCATTGATGCGAACAATGCAGGACTTAATATGGAATTGGATGCAATTTTGGCGGTAGCACTTGGTGGTAATAGTCTAGGAGGGGGAAAATTTTCCCTGATTGGAAGTGTGATTGGTGCAATTACCATTCAGGCGCTAACCACAACTTTGTATGCGATGAAGGTTTCGGCCGACCAGCTTCCTGTTTACAAAGCAATTGTAGTTGTTATTATCGTATCCTTGCAATCTCCAGAATTAAAACGTATGATACGAGCAGCAAAGCTTCGTCTTGTAAGCGGACAGGAAGGAAAGAAGGTGGCATAATATGAAACTCAAGAAGAGAAATTTTGACAGCAATACCTTTTTGCTTATGATTACAATTGTTTTATTTGTCATTATGTACGCAATCGGAATGGTAGTTTTTGCAGACAAAAACTTTGGAAAGCTACAAGTATTTTTAAATCTTTTTATCAATAATGCAGGTTTAATTGTTGCGGCTACGGGCATGACTATGGTTTTAATTACGGGAGGTATTGACATTTCCGTTGGTTCCGTAATTGCCATGACCTGTATGTTATTGGCATGGATGATGGAAATCAAGGGGATGAATGCATATGTAGCGCTTATCATTGTATTGTTGGTAGGCATCGTATTTGGTCTTGTGCAAGGGTTTTTAGTAGCGTATTTAAAAATTCAGCCCTTTATTGTAACATTGGCGGGCTTGTTCTTTGCGAGAGGTATGACGGCGATTATTAGTACTGAAATGATCAGTATAAAAAATGAAACCTTTCTTGCTTGGGCAAATGCAAAGCTTTACCTTCCATTTGGTGGAACCATTAATCGAAAGGGTATTATGATTTACCCTTATGTATATCCAAGTGTTATATTAGCACTTCTGGTACTGGTATTATTTTATGTAATTTTAAAGTTTACCAAATTTGGACGTTCCGTTTATGCAGTTGGAGGGAATGAACAATCTGCTTTACTTATGGGCTTAAATGTTAGACGAACCAAGCTAAAGGTATATATTGTCAATGGTTTTCTAGGTGCTTTTGCAGGTTTTTTATTCTGCCTCAATACCTGTGCAGGCTTTGTGGAACAGGCGAAGGGATTTGAGATGGAGGCAATTGCATCCGCAGTAATTGGAGGACCCTTACTAACAGGTGGAGTTGGAAATGTATTTGGTAGCTTGTTTGGTGTATTAATTAAGGGTACGATTGAAACTTTTATCACCTTTCAGGGGACACTATCTTCTTGGTGGACAAAAATTACGATAGCAGCACTACTTGCATTCTTCATAATTTTACAAAGTATTCTTTCAAAGAGAAAGCACAGTAAGGGTTGATACTTTATTAGATATTAGTATTCAATTGATTAAAGTAAAGAAATGAGAAAAAAAATTAATGGAAAACGAATTGCAATGATTTTTCAAGATCCGATGACCTCACTAAATCCCGTTATGACAATTGGCGCACAGATTATGGAAGGCATGAAATGGCATTATAAGACCCCGAAAAAAGAGGCATATAAGCGTGCTGTGGAGTTGCTAGAGTTAGTTGGGATTACCGATGCAAAAAATCGGATGAAAAATTACCCACATCAATTGTCTGGCGGTATGCGTCAGCGTGTTGTAATTGCAATTGCACTTGCCTGCAATCCGGAGCTTCTGATTTGTGATGAACCAACGACAGCACTAGATGTTACCATTCAGGCGAAAATTCTAGAGTTAATTAAGGATATTCAAAAGAAGCTGGATATTTCGGTTATTTATATTACGCACGACTTAGGTGTGGTTGCTAAAGTGGCCGATTATGTTGCGGTTATGTACGCGGGAAAAATTGTGGAAAAGGGATTGGTAAACGAAATTTTTTATGAGCCAAGACATCCCTATACCTGGGGGCTTTTGTCTGCAATGCCAGATCTTGATACCAATGATGATAAACTATATACCATCCCAGGTACACCGCCAAATCTTGTCAATAAGGTGGCGGGAGATGCGTTTGCACCTCGTAATATTTATGCCTTAGAAATTGACAATCGACTGGAGCCTCCTATGTTTCAGATTTCGGATACTCATTATGCAGCAACTTGGCTCTTGCATGAAAATGCGCCAAAGACAGAAATGCCGACGGAGCTAAAAAATCGTGTGAATCGAATGCTAGGGGAGGCGAGATATAATGGATAATAGAGAACCTTTATTACGTGTTGAGGGACTACATCAGCATTTTAGGATAAGTCGTACCTTTACGGTAAAAGCAGTGAATGGTGTTGATTTTGTGATTTACCCAGGTGAAACATATGGACTTGTTGGAGAATCAGGAAGTGGAAAATCGACCATTGGGCGATCTTTGATTCGCCTATATGATCCAACGG
>JASKJZ010000019.1 GCA_030154385.1 Clostridiales bacterium | reverse complement strand
TTGATAGCATCATAGAGCTGTCTGGAGATACATAAATCAGCAAACACTGAAAAAGAGGTCTCCTTTGATGGATCGTAATCTCTAACTGCCTTATATAATCCTATCATGCCCTCCTGAATGAGATCATCCCGATCTCCACCAATTAAAAAAAGCTTTCTTGCTTTTTTTCTTACTAGGTTTTTATATTTTTCTAAGATATAATCCATAGCCTCGGTATCATGGTTTCTGATTTTTTGAATTATTTCCTCATCCCGGTCACTTACATACTTATCCACCAGTCTGTCTCCTCTTATCTTCTATCCTCGTTGTCTTACAATCTCATAGGCCAACACACCCATTGCTACAGATGCATTTAAGGAATCAATGTCCCCTTTCATCGGTATTTTAGCTACATAGTCGCACTTTTCTTTTACGAGACGGCTCACACCCTCCCCTTCGTTTCCAATCACAAGACCAATGGAGCCTGTCAGATTTAAATCATACATCTTCGTGCCATCCATGTCTGCACAAACAAACCACATGCCACGTTCCTTTAATTCTTCAATGGTCACCGACAAATTAGTGACCTTTGCTACTGGCGTATAATTAATTGCGCCCGCACTTGCTTTAGCAACCGTGGCGGTTAGTCCTACTGCTCTTCTTTTTGGAATAATGATTCCATGTGCGCCCGCTTGATTGGCGGTACGAATAATCGCACCTAAATTATGTGGATCTTCAATCCCATCCAAAATAACAAAAAAAGGAGGTTCTCCCTTTTTTTCTGCTGCCGCAAATAAATCCTCGATTTCTGCATATTCATAGGCCGCACAGTAGGCAATGACCCCTTGATGCTTTCCCGTTTCAGAAATCTGATCCAGACGCTCCTTTGCCACAAAGGAAATAATCGTATCCTTTTTTCTCGCCTCTCGAAGAATGGACTTAACTGGTCCATCCTGACATCCATCCAGCACAAACAATCGATCCACTGGCTTGCCTGCACGAAATGCTTCTAATACGGCATTCCTGCCTTCTATTGTTAATTCCTCATATCTCATATGCTTTCTCCTATTCTATCCAATCCTGTTTTCATTAGCAAAAGTGCCCGTTCCATCTGATTATCCAGATACAAGTATCCAACCAACGCTTCCAACCCCGTTGCCGTACGATAATCATGAATACTGGCATTTTTTGCTGAGGTAACGGATTTTGCATTTCTTCCTCTTTTATAAATAAAGCATTCTTGCTCGGTTAAATCCTCCTCAATGGCATGTATGAGGGCTGCCTGCGTTTGTGCTTTTACAACCCTGCTCGCCTTTTTATGAAGATGATTCACCGGAATATTTCCATTCTCTACCAACAGGGTACGAATAATCAAGTCAAAGACAGCATCCCCGATATAGGCCAGTGTCAATCCTGAATACTGTTTATAATCCGCTGCATTCTTCCCGAATATCTGATTTATTTGATCTTTCAAGCTTATGCTCTCTTCCATTTCACTCCTTCTCTCGTATCCTCGAGTAAAATTCCCTGCTGCAAAAGCTGATCGCGGATTTCATCTGCACGTGCAAAGTCCCGATTTTTTCTTGCTTGCTGACGTTCTTCAATTAATTGCTCGATTTCATCGTCCAAAAGTTCCTCTTCTTTTTCTACTGAAAGACCAAGAATCTTGCATAGAGAAAGCATCTGTTCATACGCTTTTTTTATTGCTTCTATAGAAGATGAAGCTTCCAAATTGATATTAGCCGCCTTCACCATTTCAAATATCGCGGATATTGCATCCGGTGTATTAAAATCGTCCTCCATCGCTGCTTCAAATTTAAGCCTTAATTCCTCCATACGAGCCAGGAACGCAGCTTCCTTTTCGGAAATTTCCTGATCCTTTTGTCCATTTTGCAAATCACGAAGTCTTGTCATACATGTTTGAATTCGATCCAGACCATTTTTTGCAGCTTCCATTAACTCCTTGCTAAAATTAAGCGGCATACGATAGTGCGCGCCGCTTAACATAAAGAAGCGAAGTACTTCATACGGATATTTTTCTCCAATTTCCCGAACCGTAAAGAAATTACCCTCTGATTTCGACATTTTTTTGTTGTCGATATTTAAAAAGGCATTGTGCATCCAATACTTTGCAAATTCCTTTCCGTTGGCTGCCTCACTTTGTGCAATTTCATTCTCATGGTGAGGAAAGATAAGATCTTCTCCCCCTGCATGAATATCAATTTGGTCGCCCAGATATTTTTTACTCATAACGGAGCATTCAATGTGCCATCCTGGTCTTCCTTCACCCCAAGGGGATTGCCATGCGGGCTCTCCTTCTTTTTTTGGCTTCCAAAGAACAAAATCAAGCGGATCTTCCTTTTCCTCTTCACTGGCTACCTTGATATCCCGATGCCCTGCTTCCAAATCATCGATATTTTTCTTCGATAACTTTCCATAGGCATCAAAGCTTCTGGTGCGAAAATAGACCGACCCATTCTTTGCATAGGCATGTCCCTTTTCAATGAGGGTTCCGATCATCTCAATCATACCCTCAATTTCTTCTGTTGCCTTTGGATGCTTTGTAGCTTCCATCACCGAAAGATTTTCCATATCCTCTTTGGCTGCTTTAATATAACGCTCCGAAATTTCGGTCGAGTCCACATTTTCTTCGATGGCCTTTTTAATGATTTTATCGTCTACATCGGTAAAGTTACTTACAAAATTTACGTCATATCCCTTATGCTCAAAATAACGTCGAACCGTATCGAACACAATCATAGGCCTCGCATTGCCAATGTGGATATAGTTATAGACCGTAGGCCCGCATACATACATGCGAACCTTTCCCTCTTCAATCGGAATGAACTCCTCTTTGCTCTTTGTCACAGTATTATAAATTTTCATTGCTTTTCTATTCTCCTTCTATCTCGTTTCCCTTTTGCCAACCTGCTTGTTCTTCTAAAAGAGAAAGACGTTCTCTGATTTCCCGCAGTTCATTTGCGATAGGGTCTGGCAGATGGATCTGATCCATCTCTTCTCTTGGCACACGCACATTATCCCGCTTTACTACCCTGCCTGGTACTCCCACGACAGTAGAATTTGGAGGCACCTCGGAGAGTACGACCGAGCCCGCGCCAATTTTTGAGTTTTCTCCAACGGTAAAGGATCCCAGTACCTTGGCCCCTGCACTGATCATCACATTATCTCCAATCGTCGGATGCCGCTTTCCGCATTCTTTTCCTGTTCCTCCAAGCGTCACTCCTTGGTAAAGCGTTACATTTTCTCCTATAATCGCGGTTTCTCCAATGATTACACCGTTTCCATGATCAATAAAAAATCCACTTCCAATCACAGCACCTGGATGAATCTCGATCCCCGTTTTCCGAACCGTCCGCTGCGAAACATATCGCGCCCAAAAATAATGCTTTCCAAGGTATAAGCGATGTGCAATCTTATAGCCTAACATCGCCTTATAGCTTGGATATAAAAAGACCTCTGTCCATGATTTAAAGGCAGGATCTCGTTCTTTAATTACTGCAATCTGTTCGCGTGTAAACCGAATCAGTCCCATAAGTCACCTCTATTTATTCTTACTTTCCATCATTCTATGCAATAAAATTTTTTTTGTCAAGGCTTGCTAGTTTGTCTCATAATGGATTCGAATGGTATTCTTCGTTTCCTTGGATTGGTAAAGAGCCTTGTCTGTATTGATGAATAGCTGTGCCGAGTCGCTATTTTTTTGATAGCAGGAAATACCAAAGCTTGCTGTAAACCAAGAAGCAAATTTTTCTTTGAGGTTGGCCTGTTCCAAATCGGCTTGAATTCTTTGACAAATTTCTTTCACCTCTTCTATCGTTTGGTTTTGAAATAGGATACAAAATTCATCTCCCCCATATCGGAAGGGAATGGCTTGTCCACAATTTTTCTTAAGTATTTCTCCAAACAACACCAGACAGCGATCTCCCTCCATGTGCCCAAACTGATCGTTGAGCTTTTTAAAATCATCCAAATCTATCATAGCTAATACATAGCAGTTATCGGAGGTATCCTGCTCCATTTTATAAATTGCTTCCCGAAGTGCGGTACGATTATAGATTCCCGTCAGCTCATCGGTCTGAATTTTTTGCTTAAGCTTGTAACGCTCCAATTCTTTTTCAATCACGACTTCGTTCTTTTGTTTTTCAAAACGAATGACAACCATACAAACAACTGAAAAACCAATCAGGATACAAATGGATATAATAAAAGAAGCAAATTTATTTCGGTCTTCAAATATACTGACCTTGTCCACATCCCACCGAATGAAAATTTCTGAAATCAACAAAGCGGCCAGACTGCTAAGCGCACTCAAGCCCGTCAAACGATACGCACCATAAATAACCGTTAATAAAACCGGTATTGCAAAAATAAAGAATAACGTTGGAAACACTACATGAACACAGTATACCACCATACATAAAAAAATAAATAGCATGGATATCCAATAAATCCTTTGTGTTTGCGACAGTTTTTTACTTTTCCAGATATGATAGGTCAGACAAACAATGCACATATTGATTACAAACGGACTGAGCAGATACTTGACCAAATAAATGGACAGCGTGGTATTGACTTGTCCTGTGTGATACAGCCACATTCCCATGACACATTCGATTAGAAACGTAAAAAGAACCAGGCCAAATGCCGTTCTCACATGCAAACACAGCCAGTGTTCATTAATTTTTTTATACTCTTCCTGGATTTCCCTTAAAAATTGTTTCTCCATAGCATCCCCTCATACTCATTCTTTCGTATCATTATACGATATTTTTCTGTTTTTTTCTACTTTTTCATCAATAAAACATAAAATTTCGTTGCAATTTAAATTAAGGCAGTCTATAATAATAGTAATTATTATTATTTTAATAGGAGGTAGTATCATGGAACAAATTTTACAAAAATTAGAAGCGTTTTTGGAAAAAGAAGACAAAGAAGCTGCCGTAACCTATATTATGGAACTTGTGGAGCAAGGTTCCCTTGATGTTTTGGATCTTTATCGTCATGTTTTAACGCCATCTCTTAATAATATGACCTGTAGTCTGGAAGACCAACGCATCTGCATCTGGAAGGAGCACGTGCGCTCATCTATTGTGCGTACCATCATTGAATGCTGCTATCCTTTCGTGATAAAAAAGCAAAAGGAACAGCATACGCCTATAAAGGGCACGGCCATCGTACTATGTCCACCAGGGGAATACCATGACATTGGTGCCCGCATGGTCGCAGATTTTTTTACGGCTGCTTCTTATGATACGATTTTTGTAGGAAGCAACACGCCTTATGAAGATTTTTATGCTGCTATTTCGTATGTAAAACCAGACATCATCGCTATTAGTGTCAGCAATTACTACAATTTAGTGGCCACGCACAACATGGTAGAAGAGATTCGCCTCATTTATAAGGAACCGCTACGAATCGTCGTGGGAGGACAGGCTTTTATCAATCATACCAATGAAAAACTTGCATCGGTTGGCGCCGATTCCTACGTCAGCTGTTATGAAGATATCTTAAATTTGTGAAAGACGAGGTGATACTATGCGATTAGGTTTTCGTATTGCAACTAAATTTTTAAAATCCAGCATTGGACAGACTTTTTTGATTATACTTGGAATCGCAATTGGTGTATCCGTACAGATATTTATTGGTTCCTTAATCCAAGGGCTCCAAAAAAGCCTGGTGGATAAGACCATTGGAAACTCCGCACAAATTACTATCTCGAAGGAGGATGAGGAAGCCTCAATTGATAACTATCCTGCTTTGATTGATTCCATCAAGCAAAACCAGGAAGCAGTCACAAATATTACGGCTTCGTCGAATCATCCAGCCCTTCTTTCTTATAAAGAACAATCCAAATCTCTTTTGGTACGTGGTTTTCCACTCGAGCAAGCAGAGGGTATCTATCGTTTTTCAACTTCACTGACCAGTGGACGCATGCCTTCACAGGACGGAGAAATCCTGCTAGGAGTGGATCTTTCCGAAGAATTTGGTATCCAGGTAGGAGATGTGATTACCTTTATCACTCCAGACCAGACAACCAAGGATGCTACGGTCACTGGCTTCTTTGATCTAAAGGTAGCCTCCATTAACAGTGGATGGGCAGTCACAAACCTCGAAACCATGTCCTCTATTTTTCCTGACGTGAGTGGAGTATCTTCCATAGAGCTGCAGCTTAAGGAATCTTCTATTTTTAAGGCTGACCAGATTGCCGCGGATCTGCTTTCCAGTCTTTCGGATCGCAGCCTAACTGCCACAAACTGGATGGAACAAAACGAATCCTTATTAAGCGGACTGAATGGACAAAGTATTTCCAGCTATATGATTCAAGTTTTTGTTATGATTTCTGTCATACTTGGAATTGCCAGCGTACTGGCCATTACGGTTATTCAAAAATCCAAGCAAATCGGTATCCTAAAGGCCATGGGCATACGCAATGCAACAACCCGCTATATCTTTTTATTTGAAGGGTTGATTCTTGGGTTCTTCGGAGCCTTGCTTGGAATACTATTTGGACTGGGGTTATCCTTCGCTTTTACCAAATTCGCCCTAAATCCTGATGGCACTCCCGTAGTAGCACTCTTTTTGGATGCGAGGTTCATCCTGCTTTCTGGATTTATCGCAGTTTTGGCCTCTGTCCTTGCAGCTTTGATGCCTGCAATCCGTTCCTCAAAGCTAGATCCAATTGACATCATTCGTAACAATTAGAAGGGAGGCCCGTTTATGAATTCAGTAATTACACTTAACCACGTAAATAAAATATATGGCACGGAAATCAAAAATCAGGTACTGCATGATATCGACCTTACCTTCGAGGAAGGTACCTTTAATTCCATTATCGGCCAATCCGGAAGCGGAAAAAGCACCTTGTTGAATATTATCGGAACGCTCGATAAGGCCACTTCTGGTGATGTCTTAATCCAGGGCAAAAACGTCAGCGAAATGACAAAAAACCAGCTAGCGGATTACCGCAACAAGACCATTGGCTTTGTTTTTCAATTTCATTATTTGCTGCCAGAGTTCACAGCACTGCAAAACGTATTGATGCCCTATCTGATACAGCATGGAAAAGCCTCAAAGGAGGCCACACAACGAGCCGAAGAGCTTTTACATATTGTTGGCCTTGATAAAGTAAAAAACAATATGGCTACCAAAATGTCAGGTGGTCAGCAACAGCGTACCGCCATTGCAAGGTCACTCATAAACCAACCCAAAATAATCTTAGCCGATGAACCCACTGGTAACCTGGATTCCGATTCGACCGAATCCATCTATGAGCTTTTACGAAATATCAACGAAGAAATGAAGACCACCTTTATTATCATTACCCACGATCGGCGAATCGCAGAAAAAGCAGACCGCATCGTCGAAATCAAGGACGGACGCGTTCATCTTGATTTTGCAAGATAATCCTTTGATGAAGGCTTGAACTTCCATGATTATTGTTTTTTACAGCCTCCACACCCCTCGCAGGCGGATGCAGGCAGCGTATATTCTTTGATGCTGCTAAGACTGCAAATCGCCTGTGCGGAGATTCCCTCTCCGCTTCCTGTAAATCCAAGCCCTTCTTCTGTTGTCGCCTTGATATTGATTTGATTTTCTTCAAGCTTCAGTATCCGGGCGATATTTTCTTTCATTTTATCTAGGTAAGGAAGCATTTTGGGACGCTGCGCAATAATCGTTGCATCGATGTTCTCAACTACATACAATTCATTTTCTACCAGTTCTCCTACCTTTTCCAGAAGTAAAAGACTGGAAGCTCCACGGTAAGTCTCATCTGTATCCGGAAAGTGTTTTCCAATATCTCCAAGTGCCGCCGCTCCAAGAAGCGCATCCATGATTGCATGCAGCAGCACATCTGCATCCGAATGTCCCAATAGCCCTTTTTCATAAGGGATACTAACGCCCCCTATGATTAATTCTCGATCCTGTGTTAGTCGGTGTACGTCATATCCGATTCCTACTCGCATTTGATTCCTCCTTTTTATTTTAAGATATAACACAAAAGGAAGCCCTAAGGCTTCCCAATCAATAGCGGAAGGGGGATTTGAACCCTCGACACCACGGGTATGAACCGTGTGCTCTAGCCAACTGAGCTATCCCGCCATCTATATTTGTGTCTCGGCCAAAAGCCGTGATACCTTAAGTATTATACTAATATCTTTATCGCTTGTCAAGCAAATTTTGATCTTGAGTTTCCGCAGTTTTATCCACAACCCATTGATTTTACCAGCTTCGTTATAAACAACTTTTAAAAAATGCCAAAATATAAGGAATCTTATCCCTTTTTGATGTAAAATTAAATCACCACAAAATAACCTACTAAACAAAAAGAGAAAGGATTCCTTATGACTAATTTTACATCAAATACTTATATTTTAAAACGAAAAATTTTAACTTTTACAAATAAAATTTCAAGACATCTTCCTAAACCATATAAAAAGTTTGTTGCAGACATTACTTATGGTATGCTTGCTTCTGGTAGTTGCCTGCTTACGGATGTTGTTGATCAACTACACGAATCATCGAAAAAGATCAATATCGTTGACCGCTTATCACGCCATTTGGATGATGGAATTCCTGCAAGTGCAGCTGCTTCTTATCTTCAGGAAATCAAAAAATGGGTTCCATCTGAACCAGTTATTCACATCGATGATAGTGATGTTGTAAAACCTAACGGATACAAATTTGAATCTCTTGGCATTGTCAGGGATGGTTCCGAAAGTACTTCTACCAAAAATGTTTATAAAAAAGGCTATCATGTGACAGAAGCTTGTGTGCTTACATCTAGCAATCATCCAGTCAGCATCTTTTCCAGAATACATTCTTCTTCTGAAAAAGATTATAAGTCTGCCAATACAATCACCTTTAACGCCATGGAACAGGGGGCTGCATTATTTGGCAAAGCAACCTTTGCCATGGATCGTGGCTACGACGATAACAAAATGTTCCTTAAGATGGATGAGCTGGGACAGGATTATGTCATCCGTCTCAAATCAAACCGTAAGCTTCTGTATCATAACAAATGGACTATGGCAACAGAGCTTCGTAACCGTCGAAAAGGCAAGGTGAAAACAAGTGTATTTTATAAAGGAAAAGACCATGAAGCTTATTTATCTCACGTCAAAGTGCAGATTACTGCATCCAGAAAAGATATTTATCTAGTACTGGTTTATGGCATTACAGAACATCCAATGATGCTTGCCACCAATAAAGAAATTAAATCAAAAGATGATGTGATTAAGGTGGCAAGAATCTACTTTTCACGTTGGAAAATCGAAGAGTACTTTCGCTGTAAAAAGCAAATGTTCCAATTTGAAAATTTTCGTGTAAGAAAGCTTGTTTCAATTAACGCACTTAACTTTTATATCACCTTATGCATGGCGTTCCTGGCTATGATAACAATGGAATCCGAAACAAATGCACTCAAGGTTTCAATTATAAAAACAGCAGATCCTATAAAGGAAAAAGTTTTCTTCTGCTATTACCGATTGGCAAAAGGCATCACTGGCATACTGTCGTATGCAAAAGAAGGCGTCAGGCTCTGGTTCCGGACCAAACGTCCGGCATACCGTCAACTTTGCCTTAGGCTGGTCGCTTAGATAGATAAAAGAATAGCTCTCCCAAAGTCCGGTTCCGACGGGGCTTATTAAAGTGCCTTTGTTCATAATAACTGCCATTCGAAATTTTCAAAAATTAGGCAGATTGGTACTTTAGGGGAATTTATTCAGTTTTAAATTACATTTTGCGGAAACTCAAGAATTTTGATACCAAGAGTCAAAAAGTCATGTGTTTCATGCTTGCATGAAAAAGCAGGACTTTGGGACTCTTGGGTATCAAAATCACTTAGCCAATACATCATAGCTTTTATACAGTTAACTATTTTTTGATATACTCCAATTGATAATATAACGTTTTACTTTCATATCGTTACATGCCGCTTTGGCAGATGCTATATCAACAAAGTCTAGGTATACACGGTAATATCTTCCTTCTTTTTTTATGGTTGCCTTTACATCTCCATAATTTTTTGAAAATAGCGCTGCGACTTCCTTTGCATAGGATGGGCTTCCAATAACGCCCAATTTTACATGCGCATTATAGTGAATTGCCTCCACTTTTTCTTTCGGTGTTGCTTTGCTCTCTGGAACCTGATAGGTGATGGTTTTTGCTTTCCCTTTGGTTGTTCCAGTCTTTGCAACAGGAATTACTTGAACAATCAGATAAGTTCCAAAGTCTTCCCCCGATAACAAATAGGTCTTCTTTGTACCTTGCTGCAACAACTCTTTTCCCGTTCCCTTTGCATTATTGGCACGGTACCAGCGAATAATACTTTCGCCCTCTTTATCTCCTTCTGCATCCTGATATTGATACGACAGGCTTAGCTTATTCGTGTTTTTGGAGTCAGCTTTTACTTCTACATTCATGACCGTTGGAGCTTGATTTTCGATGCTCACGATGGTAAAGGTACTAAATTTTGTAATCTCGATTTCGATACTAACGGGAGTTCCCGCCTCATCGTATAAGATTTTTCCTCGATTCAGTTCCTGTTCTCCATCACTATGTTCAATAAATACACCAAGACTATCTAGAAATTCCGCTTGCTCTACCTTATCCTTTGGTAATACAATTCCCTTTAAAGAAAAGGCAACGGTTGTTTGATAATCCTGATAGTTTGTCTCAATTGTCATCGGTGTTCCTATCGCCGTAACTTTTCCATCTCCAGCTGCCTCCTTGACTGGCTGAGCCTGGATTGCATTTTGCTCTGCCTCTTTTTGTAGGTCAGCTTCCTTAAGAGGAATCACGCGAAAATAAAGATCGTCTTCCTTTCCAGATACACCCTCAATGGTCTTAGATGGCAAGGAGATGCTTACTTGTTCCGTTGCTATTTCCAACTTCTTCTGGTCTTCACTAATCTTTTTTAGGGAATCCTTCTTTACTTTTACAACTACCTCATCTGCGTTATCATCCGGAATATCCTCCACAAAAATCTGAACAGTATCTTGTTTGGAGCTACTGATGTTTCGAAGAACCTCTTCCGCTTTTTGCGGATTGAGCACAACCGTGTCTACCTTTTTATCGCTTTCACTTGACCTCACGATATCAACCGTTGCTGCAACCTTTTCCGAATTTTTCTCTTGTGATGCATCCACCGCATTTACATTAATCTGCCGTACCTGATTCGACGGGGTCGCAACCGGTGCTGTCGGACCTTCTGGGGTTGGCGTTGGGGTCGGCGTCGGTGTTGGGGTCGGCGTCGGTGTTGGGGTTGGCGTTGGGGTTGGCGTTGGCGTCGGCGTTGGGGTTGGCGTCGGCGTCGGGGTTGGCGTTGGGGTCGGCGTCGGTGTTGGGGTTGGCGTTGGCGTCGGGGTTGGTGTCGGCGTCGGCGTTGGGGTTGGGCCAGATACCGTTGTAAAGGCTGCTTCACTTACCAAAGAGTAATTCCCTGCGTTATTTTTAATCAGCAAATAGGCCTTATACGAGGTCGCCATTGACAAGCCACCAATTGCAAGCGTATTCGCTCCTGATACAACGATTGAATAACCCGTAGCAACAATCGCTGCACTCGTTGCCGCTGATACTGCCTGCGCTTCTATTGTTGCTGCATTTGGTGCTGCTTCGGAATCTAAATAGACAACATAATAACCAATTCCTGCATCGGATGACTGAAAATTCAAGGCGGTTCCTGATGCCGTTGTACCAGTGACTCCTACTGATGAAATAACTGGCAGTGATGGATTTACGGTTACCGTAATCTCTTTGGTCGCCGATGCCTTTGTATCACTTACTTGAATCGTGAACTTCTCCGTTCCAGTAAAGTCTTTGGCTGGCTTATATGTAATTGTACCGCCGGGTGTTATGTCAGACCCACCTGTGGAAGCATTAGCATTATCAAAGCTTAGTGTCCCTCCCTTATCTGGAGCTACGCTTTGCGTCCAGGTCAAGGTTTGTCCATTGTCCATATCCTGTACATGTAGGAGTTCTTTTAGATCCACTGCCGATGCATTTTGATTTACCGAAAGTGTCGCTTTTGTTCCTACAAAGATAGGTGCTTTATTTGTATTGGTTACGGTAATTTTTCGAATTCGATAATTACTTGAATCCGCAATATACACAGACCCATTCGCATCGAGTACAACATCAGTAGGCTGATTTAGAGCTGCTTCTGTGGCTGCTCCACCATCTCCAGAAAATCCTGTTGTGCCATTTCCTGCTATGGTCGTTATCGTGCCATCTGCTCCGACCTTTCGGATTCGATTATTACTTGCATCTGCGAAATAAAGATTTCCAGCCAAATCTACTTCAATCCCTCTTGGAGAGCTTAGTTTAGCTGCTTTTGCATCCCCTCCATCTCCAGAAAAACCATATGTTCCATCCCCAACTACTGTTGAAATGATGCTATTTGTGTCGATTTTTCGGATTCGTTGGTTATTTGTATCCGAAATATAAATATTACCCAATGTATCCACTGCCATACCATAAGGAGAATTCAATTGCGCAAGAGTTGCATCTCCTCCGTCACCCGAGAAACCAAAGACGCCATCTCCTGCTATTGTATGAATGATACCATCTGTTTCAACTTTTCGAATTCGATTATTCCCCTTATCTGCAATATATATATTTCCAGATGCATCAACCGCAATCCCTATTGGATTTGATAAGCTTGCCGATTTGGCATCTATAGCATCTCCATTATAGCCTGCTGTTCCGTTCCCCGCAATTGTCATAATGATACCACTTGCATCAATTTTACGAATACGCTGATTTCCAGTATCCGCTATATAGATATTTCCCTTGTGATCGACCGCAATTCCCTCTGGACTATTGATTTTTGCCAAAAGAGCGTCACCCTCATCTCCTGCAAATCCTTGTTCTCCCGTTCCCGCAATTGTAGTAATAATACCATCTAACGTGACCTTTCGAATACGATTATTAGAATTATCACAAAAGATTAGATTGCCAGATGTATCTACTGCCAATGCATTTACAGTCAATTGAGCCATTATTGCCGCTTTTTTATCTCCACCGTAGTACTGACTCCCATTTCCAACAATGGTCTCAATTTTGTTATCTGTTCCAATCTTTCGCACTCGAAAATTTCCACCATCACATATATAAAAATTTCCATTGCTATCTTTTGTTAATCCATTTGGGTTCGTTAGCTTTGCTGTTGCTGCACTCGCTCCATCTCCCTCAAATCCTTCTGTTCCCACTCCTATAACAGTACTGATAATCCCTTTGGTATTCACCTTTCGAATCACATGATGATTCGACATAGACAGATATAGGTCTCCTGCGTCATCCAAAAAAAGTCCTGACACTATGTCTATATTTGCAGCAGTTGCTTTTCCCTCATCTCCTGTATATCCATATGTCCCGGTACCCACCACTGTGCTGATAATCCCTTTCGTATTCACCTTTCGGATTACATAGTTAAAGGTATCTGCGATGTATAGATTTCCAGACTTATCCAATTCTATATAACAAGGAGCTTTTAGCGTTGCAACAGTTGCTTTTCCCTTGTCTCCTGTATATCCAGGTGTTCCATTACCCGCCACTGTAGTGATAGTTCCACTTTTACTAATTTTTCGGATCACATGATTAGAACGTTCTGCGATGTAGATATCTCCTGACACAGCTACTTTGACATCATTTGGAGTTCTTAATTGTGCCTCTGTCGCTTTCCCCCCATCTCCTGAATAACCAGACTTCCCTGTGCCCGCTACTGTTGTAATGATTCCATCTGTTCCGACCCGTCTTATACAATTATTCCCATAGTCCGCAATATAAAGATTCCCATTGCTATCTACATCAAGTCCTCGTGGACTATTCAGGCTAGCTTTTGTTGCCTTACCTCCATCTCCTGTATATCCACTCTTACGATTACCTGCTACTATACTAGGGACTCCTGTTGACAAATCAAGCTTTCGTATTACATCCATTCCATTATCGCTGATATACAAATTATTACCATATGCCACACAGTCTACTGGCCTGCAAGCTAGATTGGTTGGTGTATCCCCTTCTCCAATTCCTCCTGCTACTGTCGATATCTTATCGGCTTTTTCTGCTTTTACCAAAGGCCCAACTGGCATTAAAAGTGTTACAATCAACACCCATGCAAGAATTCGGTAATGACTTTTTTTCATATGCAACCTCCTATTATTTTCATCACTTGGATAAAACCTATCGTTTCATTCCTTATCACAAATCATTATAGCAAGCAGCACTTAACAAATTCTTACCAAATCACCAATTCTTACCAATCATCTTCCACTGTTTATGATACTGATTAACTAGATTCCTTGGAATTTTTAAATCAAGCTCCTTTTCGTACCAAAGTTTTAGTAGTTCAAACGACTCTTGAAACATATCTCGACTTTGTGTCAAGCACGCCGCTTCAAGGTATAACTGACTAATTGCCTCCGTTGGATATCCAATTTTTTGATAAGCCCTCACCCTCTCCAGGACAAGCTCATAATTTTTATCTTCCATATAGCATACAAGCAAACGGAGCAATACCCTTTCATATTCCTTTCGAAGGGTCTCTCTTTTGGAAAGACTCCAAAGTGCTCCTTCCTTTTCAAATAAATCCCCTGTATACAGGGAAAATGCTTGTTCAAGTAATACCTTATCCTCACTTTGTATAGCTTCTAGAAATTGTTCTACATCAATTTCTCCCTTTGTCATCCACATAGTATAGTAGTGGTTATAATATTCTATTTGGATTTGTTCGCTCTCAAAGCATGCAAGATCTTTTCGGAGTCGATGCATGGTTACCTGAAGATTGGATAGCGTCTTTTGAGACTCCATTTGGGGCCATAATGCCTCACAAATTGTATCCTTATGTACGCTCTGATTGCGGTTTAAAAATAAAAAACTAAATAATTCTTGAGTCTTTGGGCGATTCCATCGAATTTCCTTTTCCCCATAATAAAGCTTTAAGGTGCCAAAAGCTTTTATTTTTAATGTCTTGCTCTCTATTGGTTCCTCTTGTCTTTTATCAAAAAGCCTCTCCATTGCTTTTTCAAATCGTTTGATACGAATTGGTTTTAATATATAGTCAATCGCATTTACTTCAAATGCCTCCGTTGCATAATGATTATAGGCCGTAATAAATATTATCTCCATTTGCTTTTGATGTACACTTAATTGTTCCGCAAGCTCCAGTCCCGTCATACCTGGCATTTGAATATCCAAAAAAGCCGCATCGTATCTTGTGGTATAGGCACTTTCGAGTGCCAGAAGAGGATTTGAATGCATTATAGATAAAATGTGGCTTAATTTGTGCCTGCATAAAAGCCAGGTCCGTTTCTCTCAATTTATCGTATAAATCTTCTCTCTCTTTTACCAAATTAGAAAACCTTCGCGCAAAAATAATGGATTGTATGATGAAGAAAAACAACAATCCACTGGTAAGATAATAGCCAGTCTCAACGATCTGATTAAAGTACAGCATATCATTAAAGGCACTTAGTATAACACCGATGCACCCAATAAAAAACAGCCAAAATTCCACATCCCCCTCTAAAATTCCTTTAACGACTACAACCAGAATAAAGATA